>NZ_JBSVXG010000033.1:0-39790 GCF_054070595.1 Pseudomonas sp. SDO55104_S430
GGGTGCCGCCCAACTCACTGGGGGAGCGAGCACGCTCGCGATGTTCTTAAACGATGATGTGGGCTTCCTGACACCCCTCGGTGAATGGGAGCCCATCGCGAGCGTGCTCGCTCCTACAGGGGGCATATACACATGTATAGAAGTTGTAACTGTGCGAACCGGATCAATAAAGCTAGAGTCTGATGGTTTCACGCAGGCACGGACTATTTCCTGCGTATCATCTTTAGGAGCCTTCATGCACACATTCCGCCGCAGCGCCGCCCTTCTCGCCCTGAGCCTTGGCACCGTCGCCAGCCTCCCGGCCCTGGCCGCCGACGAACTTCATTACAATCAGATTTCCCTGCGCGCCGAAGTCAGCCAGGAAGTGGCTCGCGACCTGATGATCGTGACCCTCTACACCGAAGAGCAGAACACGGACCCGGCCAAACTTGCCGCAGACATCAGCACCACCATGAACAAGGCGCTGGCCCAGGCAAAACAGGTCAAGGACATCACCCTGCGCCAAGGCAGCCGCAACAGCTACCCGATCTACGATGCCAAGGGCCAGAAGATCACCGGCTGGCGTGAGCGCGCCGAACTGCGCATGGAAAGCACCGACTTCGCCGCCCTGTCGAAACTCACCGGCGAACTGCTCACCGACCTGAAAATGGGCGGCATGGACTTCGCCATCGCCACGCCAACCCGCAAGGCCAGCGAGGACACCCTGCTCAAGGAAGCCGTGACCGCGTTCAAGGCCCGCGCCCAACTGGCCACCGACGCCCTGGGCGGCAAGGGCTACAAGATCGTCAACCTGAACTTCAACAGCAACGGCTTCCCGCAACCGTACATGCGCGCACCGATGATGATGAAGGCCGCCAGCATGGATGCGGCCCCGGTAACACCGGAAGTCGAAGCCGGCACCAGCCAGGTCTCGATGACAGCTGACGGCTCGATCGAAGTGCTGATGCCTTGATCCGCTAACCCGCTGGCAAAAAAAGGCGATCACCCAAGGTGATCGCCTTTTTTTCTGCAGACTGCGTCTATGCTCAATCTCGGGACGGGCAGTTCAACCCCAAAAAACGACATTAGTTGCACTTGGTACAACCAAGCGGGAAAGACCGGAATTGGTGCAACGATAACCACTCCGATTCAGCCCCACAGGACCGGGTTTAGATAGGTAACACCCACGCCCCGCCCACGGGCAACCCAATGCTTTTTCGCACCAAAAACGTGCACTGAAAGCACCGCAAAAACGCCTCGCAAACGGTCAAATGCGTCAAAAATTACACATATGCGACATTAAGGTACGTCCGTGCCACCGTTTAAGGCTTATAAACGCTCTGCGTCTTGCATTGGGTATGGCCCCTGCATAAGTATCCGCAGGCACGACTCACGAGGTCGTCCTCAAAATCAAAAAATGACAACAAATCATGAGGCCACCATGCTTAAACAAGCGGTCATTCCGTTTCTATTAGGTGCCAGCCTGTTGGCTAGTGCACCGTTCGCTCAAGCCGCGACTAACCTGGTGTTCTGCTCCGAAGGGAGCCCGGCCGGTTTCGATCCAGGTCAATACACCACCGGAACCGACTTCGACGCCTCTGCAGAAACCATGTTCAACCGCCTGACTCAGTTCGAGCGTGGCGGCACCGCCGTTATTCCTGGCCTGGCAACCAGCTGGGACGTCTCCTCCGACGGCCTGACCTACACCTTCCACCTGCGTGACGGTGTCAAGTTCCACACCACCCCGTATTTCAAGCCGACTCGTGAGTTCAACGCCGACGACGTGCTGTTCACCTTCAATCGCATGATTAACAAGGATGACCCGTTCCGTAAGGCGTACCCGACCGAATTCCCGTACTTCACCGACATGGGGATGGACACCAACATCACCAATATCGAGAAAGTCGACGACAAGACTGTCAAATTCACGCTCAAAGACGTCGATGCCGCGTTCATTCAGAACATGGCAATGAGCTTCGCCTCGATCCAGTCCGCCGAGTACGCAGCGCAGCTGCTCAAGGACGGCAAGGCTGCGGACATCAACCAGAAGCCGGTCGGCACTGGCCCGTTCGTGTTCAAGAGCTACCAGAAAGACTCCAACATCCGCTACACCGGGAACAAGGACTACTGGAAGCCTGATGACGTCAAGATCGACAACCTGATCTTCGCTATCACCACCGACCCGTCGGTTCGTATTCAGAAGCTGAAGAAAAACGAGTGCCAGGTCACCCTGTTTCCTCGACCAGCCGACCTGAAAGCGCTGCGCGAAGACAAAGCCCTGAAGCTGCCTGACCAGGCCGGTTTCAACCTGGGTTACATCGCCTACAACGTGATGCCGCAGGTCAAGGGTCAGACTGTTCCGAACCCGCTGGCCGAACTGAAAGTGCGTCAGGCGCTGGACATGGCGGTCAACAAGCAGCAGATCATCGACTCCGTGTACCAGGGCGCCGGCCAACTGGCTGTCAACGCCATGCCGCCGACCCAGTGGTCTTACGACACCACGATCAAGGATGCCAAGTACGATCCTGAGAAAGCCAAGGAGCTGCTCAAGGAAGCCGGCGTTAAAGAAGGCACCGAAATCACTCTGTGGGCGATGCCGGTACAGCGTCCTTACAACCCGAACGCCAAGCTGATGGCAGAAATGCTGCAGTCCGACTGGTCCAAGATCGGCCTGAAGGTCAAGATCCAGAGCTACGAGTGGGGCGAGTACATCAAGCGTTCCAAGGGTGGCGAGAACCAGGCGATGCTGATTGGCTGGAGCGGTGACAATGGGGACCCCGATAACTGGCTGAACGTGCTGTTCGGCTGCGACTCGCTGGAAGGCAACAACTTCTCCAAGTGGTGCTACAAGCCGTTTGACGACATCGTCAAACAAGCCAAGCGCACTTCGGATCAGGCCAAGCGCACCGAACTGTACAAGCAGGCGCAACACATCCTGAAAGATCAGACTCCAATGACACCTATCGCTCACTCGACGGTGTTCCAACCCATGCGCGCCGAAGTGCAGGACTTCAAGATCAGCCCATTTGGCTTGAACTCCTTCTACGGCGTCGGCATCAGCAAGTAAGGTATTGCAACGGCGACGTTTCTGACGTCGCCGTTGCTTTTATCTACCGAGAAAGCAGGAAACCGCCTACATCCTAATCGTCTGTTGCCTACAGCAGCGAGCTAGGACGCGTCGTCTTTTCCCACACGTCTTTCGGACTATTCGTATTTACTGCCGGGCTCACGGTTCTTACCGTCGAGACCCGACCAGCTCATGCGTGGGTCATCGGTCACTACTGCTGTACGTCAATGGCTTGAAACCAGTGAGGCCTGCACGTTCCCGGACGGGACGAAGGCTCATTGTCAAAAACTGAACAAGAGGGAGCGTCATGCGCCATACCTTGGTTTTATCCGCATTGCTGGGCACCGGCCTGTTGGCCGCCACCTCCATGAGCCAGGCCGCCAACAACAGCCTGGTGTTCTGCTCCGAAGGCAGTCCCGCCGGTTTCGATACCGCGCAGTACACGACCGCGACCGATAACGACGCCGCCGAGCCGCTGTACAACCGTCTGGCAGAGTTCGAAAAGGGCGCGACCAACGTAGTACCTGGTCTGGCGACCAGTTGGGATATTTCCGAGGACGGCCTGCAGTACACCTTCCACCTGCGTCCAGGAGTGAAGTTTCATACCACCAAGTACTTCACCCCGACCCGCGATTTCAATGCCGATGACGTGCTCTTCACGTTCAATCGCATGCTCGATCCGCAGCAACCTTTCCGTAAGGCCTACCCGACTGAATTCCCGTATTTCAACGGCATGAGCCTGAACAAGAACATCGCCAAGGTCGAAAAGACCGGGCCGCTGACCGTGGTCATGACGCTCAACACCGTCGACGCCGCGTTCATCCAGAATATCGCCATGAGTTTCGCCGCCATTCTCTCCGCCGAGTACGCCGACAAGCTGCTGGCCGAGGGCAAGCCGAGCGATATCAACCAGAAGCCGATCGGCACCGGGCCGTTCGTGTTCAAGAGTTATCAAAAAGACTCGAACATCCGTTACACCGGCAACAAGCAATACTGGGACCCGAGCCGCGTGAAGCTCGACAACCTGATTTTCGCCATCAACACCGACGCCTCGGTACGTGTGCAAAAGCTCAAGGCCGATGAGTGCCAGATCACCCTGCACCCGCGCCCCGCCGACGTGCCTGCGCTGAAGAACGACACGGCCCTGCAACTGATCGAGAAACCCGGCTTCAACCTCGGCTACATCGCCTACAACGTGCGCCACAAGCCGTTCGACCAGCTCGAAGTGCGCCAGGCGCTGGACATGGCGGTGAACAAGCAAGGCATCCTCAACGCCGTTTACCAGGGCGCCGGCCAGCTGGCGGTCAACGCCATGCCGCCGACTCAGTGGTCCTATGACGACACCATCAAGGACGCCGCCTACAACCCGGAAAAAGCCAAGGAACTGCTCAAGGCCGCCGGCGTCAAGGAAGGCACCGAAATCACCCTGTGGGCCATGCCCGTGCAGCGTCCGTACAACCCCAACGCCAAGCTGATGGCTGAAATGCTCCAGGCGGACTGGGCCAAGATCGGTCTGAAGGTAAAGATCGTCAGCTACGAATGGGGCGAGTACATCAAGCGCACCAAGAACGGCGAGCACGACATCAGCCTGATCGGCTGGACCGGTGACAACGGTGACCCGGACAACTGGCTCGGCACGCTCTATAGCTGCGATGCCATCGGTGGCAACAACTACTCCATGTGGTGCGATCCGGCTTATGACAAGCTGATCAAGCAGGCCAAGGTCGTGACTGACCGCGAGCAGCGCACCGAGCTCTACAAACAGGCGCAGCAGTACCTCAAGCAGCAGGTACCGATCACGCCGGTCGCCCACTCAACGGTTAACCAGCCGTTGAGCGCCAAAGTCGAAGGGTTCAAGGTCAGCCCGTTCGGCCGCAACGTTTTCTCGGGTGTCAGCATCGAAAAATAACCAAACCGTGTAGCCAAACGCTGGGGGCGCAATGCGCCCTCACGCAAGCGTGTTGCCGTAATTCGCCTATTCGGCGCAGAGCAAACGTTTGCAAAGCGCAAATGAGTTCCAAAGCAAATAGCCGGATCACCCAATAAGACCGGCATTAAAAAAAGAAAGTAAGGAGCTTCACCCATGAAACTGAGCAGCACTGCGATACTGGCCCTGGCCATCAGCAGCGTGACCGCAACGGCTTACGCTGAAACCCAAAGCCAGGCGTTTACGCCGGTAACTGTTAACGAGAAAAGTGCCCAGGCGGAAGCGACTGGCTTCCTCGAAGGCCAGTCGATCAGCGGCACTACCCGTAACTGGTACGCCAACGAACAGCTGAAGCGCGGCGGCACGTTTTCCTACAAGAAAGACGGTGTATCGACCCCGACTGATCGTCGTATCAACTGGGTTCAGGGCACCATCGTCAAGTACAACTCGGGCTTTACCGAAGGCACCGTCGGTTTCAGCACCGAAGTGGCGGCCTACAACGCCATCGCCCTGGATCAGGACCGCAAGGACCTGGCGTCCAACAACGGTGGCGCGCCAGGCACTCGTCCAGGCGCTGGCAACAACCGTACCCTGACCAAGGAAGGCGGCGACGCTGTCGGCCAGTGGAGCAAGCTGGGCCTGGCCAACGTCAAGGCTCGCATCTCCAACACCACGCTGACCGCCGGTCGCATGAACTTCAGCAGCCCGATGGTCGACGTCATCGGTAACCGTGCGCTGCCTTCGAGCTTCGAGGGTGTGGCGATCCACAGCGAAGAGCTGAACAACCTGCAATTCGACCTGGCCACCTTCGACCGCAACTCACCGCGTACCGAAGAAAGCCAGCGTAAATTCCGCACCGAATACGCCAACGGCATCGTCGAGACCGATCACGTCTACACCGGCGGTATCACCTACACGCCGTTCGCCAGCCTGACCACCAGCCTCTGGGCCACCCAGGCTGAAGATATCTGGAACCAGTACTACTTCGGCGCCACTCACGTACTGGGCGACAGCCAGGTACTGAGCCTGACCACCGGCCTGAACTACTACAAAACCCAGGACGAAGGTAAGAAGCTGATCGGCGACATCGACAACGACACCTACTCCCTGTCGCTCGGTCTGACCCATCAGGCTCACAGCCTGACCTTCTCGTATCAGGAAGTGAACGGTAACGAGTACTTCGACTACCTGCACGAAACCAACGGTATCTACCTGGCCAACTCCCTGCTGTCGGACTTCAACGGTCCGAACGAGAAGTCCTTCCAGATCGCCTATGGCCTGAACATGGCCGAATACGGCGTCCCGGGCCTGAAGTTCAACATCTATCAGGCTCGCGGCTGGGGCATCGACGGTACTCACTACACCGGCAACGGTGGCGTGGCCGGCAAAGGTTACGACGGCATTCAGTCGATGGATGGCGAAACCCACTACGAATACGGCATCGGTACTTCGTACGCCGTGCAGAGCGGTCCGCTCAAGGCCACCACTATTCGCGCGACCTACACCGCTCACCGCGCCAGCGACAACCAGGCTGATGGCAGCATCAACGAGTTCCGTCTCGTGACCACCATCCCGTTCAACATCCTGTAATGCACCGGCCGAACGGCTGATTCCACGAGGAATCGGCCGTTCGGCTTTTGTCCTTTAACCGATTGCAGAGGGTTCTTGATGAAAATGCTTCCCCTACGTGCGGCCATCGCGGCCGCCTTGCTGAGTGTCGCGGTTGGCGTATCGGCCAAGCCGCTGGTGGTTTGCACCGAGGCCAGCCCCGAAGGCTTCGACATGGTCCAGTACACCACTGCAGTCACAGCCGACGCGGTGGCCGAGACCATCTTCAATCGCCTGGCGGACTTCAAGCCCGGCACCACCGATGTGATTCCGGCGCTGGCCGATTCCTGGGACATCAGCGATGACGGTCTGAGCTACACCTTCCACCTGCGTAAAGGCGTCAAGTTTCACACCACCGAATACTTCAAGCCGACCCGCGACATGAATGCCGACGACGTGGTCTGGAGCTTCCAGCGCCAGCTGGACCCGAACCATCCATGGCACAAACTCTCGAGCGTGGGCTTCCCGTACTTTGAAAGCATGGGCTTCAAGGAACTGCTCAAAAGCGTCGAGAAAGTCGACGACAACACGGTCAAATTCACCCTGACCCGTCAGGAAGCGCCGTTCCTGGCAGACATCGCCATGGCGTTCTCCTCGATCTACTCCGCCGAGTACGCCGACCAGTTGCTCAAGGCCAACAAGACCGGCGATCTGAACAGCAAGCCGATCGGCACCGGTCCATTTGTCTTCCAGCGCTACAACAAGGATGCCCAGGTTCGCTTCAAGGCCAACCCGGACTACTTCCGCGGCCAGCCACCGGCCGACTCGCTGATCCTGGCCATCGCCACCGACAACAACGTGCGCCTGCAGAAGCTCAAGGCCAACGAATGCCAGATCGCGCTGTATCCCAAGCCCGATGACATTCCGAGCATCAAGAAAGATCCAAAGCTGAAGGTCGACGAACTGAACGCGATGACCGTTTCGTACATCGCTATGAACACCACGCACAAGTACATGAGCGACGTGCGGGTGCGCAAAGCCATCGACATCGCCTTCGACAAGGAAGCCTATGTCAACGCGCTGTTCGGCAAGGGCAACGCCACCGTCGGCGTCAACCCGTACCCGGACACCCTGCTGGGCTATAACACCGCCCTGAAAAACCCGGCCCGCGACCTGGACAAGGCACGCGCCCTGCTCAAGGAAGCCGGCGTTCCGGAAGGCACCACTTTCACTCTGTTCACCCGCAATGGCGGCGGCCCGACCAACCCCAATCCGATGCTCGGCGCGCAGATGATGCAGGCGGACCTGGCCAAGGTCGGGATCAAGATCGACATCCGCGTGATGGAATGGGGCGAAATGCTCAAGCGCGCGAAAAACGGCGAGCACGACATGGTTTCCGCCGGATGGGCGGGCGATAACGGCGACCCGGATAACTTCCTTACGCCTATGCTCAGTTGCGAAGCGGCCAAGAACGGCGAAAACTATGCACGCTGGTGCAACGACAAATTCCAGGCCCTGATCGATCAGGCCCGGGAAAAGACCGACCCGGCCGAGCGTGCAGCACTGTACGAACAGGCTCAGGTTATTTTTAATCAGGACCAGCCATGGATCAGCATGGCGCACACTAGAATGTTCACCGCAATGCGCAACAACGTAGAGGGCTATCACATTAGCCCTCTCACCACGAATAACTTCGCCACCACCCAGGTGAAGTAAATAAGAAAACTCCCGGCACGCCTGACCCAGGCCTGCCGGGCACGCCTAACCGGCTGATGAGGTACAACCCACGATGTTTAGTTTTATTGCCCGCCGACTGGGGTTACTGATCCCCACGTTCTTCGGCATTACGTTGCTGACTTTCGCGTTGATTCGCATGATCCCGGGCGATCCGGTGGAAGTCATGATGGGAGAACGTCGGGTCGATCCCGAAATGCACGCTCAGGCAATGGAACGCCTTGGTCTGAATAAACCGCTGTATGCCCAGTATCTGGACTACGTCGGCAAACTGGCCCACGGCGATCTGGGTGAATCCCTGCGTACCCGTGAAAGCGTGTGGACCGAGTTCACTTCCCTCTTCCCCGCGACCCTGGAACTGTCCATGGCCGCTCTGCTGTTCGCCGGCATCTTGGGCCTGCTGGCCGGGGTGATCGCGGCACTCAAGCGAGGATCACTGTTCGACCACGGGGTGATGGGCATCTCCCTGGCGGGCTATTCGATGCCGATCTTCTGGTGGGGCCTGATCCTGATCATGTTCTTCTCGGTGTCCCTGGGCTGGACCCCGGTATCCGGGCGGATCGACCTTCTGTATGACATCGAGCCGCGCACCGGCTTCATGCTGATCGACACGCTGCTGGCTGACGAGCCAGGCGCGTTCGCCGACGCCCTGCACCACCTGATCCTGCCGGCCATCGTGCTGGGCACCATTCCGCTGGCGGTGATCGCGCGGATGACCCGTTCGTCGATGCTCGAAGTGCTGCGCGAGGACTACATCCGTACCGCCAAGGCCAAGGGCCTGTCGCCGGCGCGCGTGGTATTCGTCCACGGCCTGCGTAACGCACTGATTCCGGTATTGACCGTGGTCGGCCTGCAAGTCGGCACTCTGCTGGCCGGTGCGGTCCTGACCGAAACCATCTTCTCCTGGCCGGGCATCGGCAAATGGCTGATCGAAGCCATCGGCGCCCGTGACTATCCAGTCGTACAAAACGGCATCCTGTTAATCGCTTGCCTGGTGATCCTGGTCAACTTCGTAGTGGACATCCTCTACGGCTTTGCCAACCCACGCATCCGTCATCAGCGCTGAGGTCAATATTCATGAGCACTCCAACTACTTCCTCAGTAGCCACCGCCGCACCTGCCGCGGATCAAAGCCTGCTGTATCCGTCACCGTACAAGGAATTCTGGCAAGCCTTCGCCAAGAACAAGGGCGCCGTCGCCGGCCTGCTGTTCATGCTGCTGGTGATTTTCTGCGCCATCTTCGCCCCATGGGTTGCCCCCCATGACCCGAGCGAGCAGTACCGCGACTTCCTGCTGACCCCGCCAGCCTGGCTGGAAGGCGGGCAGATTCAGTTCCTGCTGGGTACCGATGAACTGGGTCGTGATTTGCTGTCGCGTCTGATCCAGGGCTCGCGCCTGTCGCTGCTTATCGGTTTGTCGTCGGTAGTGATGTCGCTGATCCCGGGGATCCTGCTGGGTCTGTTCGCCGGTTTCTTCCCGAAAATGATCGGCCCGACCATCATGCGTCTGATGGACATCATGCTGGCCCTGCCCTCTCTGCTGCTGGCCGTGGCGATTGTCGCCATCCTCGGCCCAGGCCTGATCAACACCGTGATCGCCATCGCCGTGGTGTCCTTGCCGTCCTACGTACGTCTGACCCGCGCCGCGGTGATGGGCGAGCTGAACCGCGACTACGTGACCGCAGCGCGCCTGGCCGGTGCCGGCCTGCCGCGCCTGATGTTCGTGACCGTGCTGCCCAACTGCATGGCGCCACTGATCGTTCAGGCCACCTTGAGCTTCTCCTCGGCGATTCTCGATGCCGCCGCCCTGGGCTTCCTCGGCCTTGGCGTACAACCGCCAACCCCTGAGTGGGGCACCATGCTGGCCTCGGCCCGCGACTACATCGAACGCGCCTGGTGGGTAGTGAGTCTGCCTGGTTTGACCATTTTGCTCAGCGTGCTGGCAATCAACTTGATGGGTGACGGCCTGCGCGACGCGCTGGACCCGAAACTCAAGAACGCCGCCTGAGGAGATTCCAATGTCATTGCTAGAAATCAAGAATCTCAACGTTCGCTTCGGCGACAAGAACGCCACGCCAGTCGTCGACGGTCTCGACCTGAAAGTGGACAAGGGCGAAGTCCTGGCCATCGTTGGCGAGTCCGGTTCCGGCAAGTCCGTGACCATGATGGCGCTGATGGGCCTGATCGAGCACCCGGGGATCGTCACTGCCGATTCCCTGAGCTTCGACGGCCAGAACATGCTCAAGCTCAGCAACCGTCAGCGTCGTCAGATCGTCGGCAAGGACCTGGCCATGGTGTTCCAGGACCCGATGACCGCGCTGAACCCGAGCTACACCGTCGGTTTCCAGATCGAAGAAGTGCTGCGCCTGCACCTGAAACTGTCCGGCAAGGCCGCGCGCAAGCGTGCCATCGAACTGCTGGAAAAAGTTGAAATCCCGGGCGCCGCCAGCCGTATGGACGCCTACCCGCATCAACTGTCCGGCGGTATGAGCCAGCGTGTCGCGATCGCCATGGCGATTGCCGGTGAACCGAAACTGCTGATCGCCGACGAACCGACCACTGCACTGGACGTAACCATTCAGGCGCAGATCATGGAACTGCTGCTGGCGTTGCAGAAAGAACAGAACATGGGCCTGGTGCTGATCACCCACGACCTCGCGGTCGTGGCCGAAACCGCCCAGCGCGTGTGCGTGATGTATGCGGGCCAGGCCGTGGAAGTCGGCCAGGTGCCGCAACTGTTCGACATCCCGGCGCATCCGTACAGCGAAGCGCTGCTCAAGGCGATTCCGGAGCACAGCCTGGGCGCCTCGCGCCTGTCGACCCTGCCGGGCATCGTGCCGGGTCGTTACGACCGTCCACAGGGCTGCCTGCTGTCGCCGCGCTGCCCGTACGTGCAGGACAACTGCCGCGCGCAGCGTCCAGCCCTTGACCCGAAAAGCAACAGCCTCGCCCGCTGCTTCTACCCGCTGAACCAGGAGGTGGCGTAATGGCCGTCGTACTTACCGCCCGCGACCTCACCCGTCACTACGAAGTGTCCCGTGGCCTGTTCAAGGGCCACGCCACCGTGCGCGCCCTCAACGGCGTGTCGTTCGAGCTCGAAGCCGGCAAGACCTTGGCGGTCGTGGGCGAATCGGGCTGCGGCAAATCCACCCTGGCCCGTGCTCTGACCCTGATCGAAGAACCGTCCTCGGGCTCCCTGAAAATCGCCGGCCAGGAAGTGGCCGGCGCCGACAAGGCCCAGCGCAAGCAACTGCGCAAAGACGTGCAGATGGTGTTCCAGAGCCCGTATGCGTCCTTGAATCCGCGGCAGAAGATCGGTGATCAACTGGCCGAGCCACTGCTGATCAACACCAGCCTGAGCGCTGCGGAACGTCGCGAGAAAGTTCAGGCGATGATGAAGCAGGTGGGTCTGCGTCCGGAGCATTACCAGCGTTATCCGCACATGTTCTCCGGCGGTCAGCGCCAGCGGATCGCCCTGGCTCGCGCGATGATGCTGCAACCCAAAGTGCTGGTGGCGGACGAACCGACCTCGGCGCTGGACGTGTCGATCCAGGCGCAGGTGCTGAACCTGTTCATGGACATGCAGCAGGAGTTCAACACCGGTTACGTGTTCATCTCCCACAACCTGGCCGTGGTGCAACACGTGGCTGACGATGTGATGGTGATGTACCTCGGTCGCCCGGTGGAAATCGGTCCGAAAGAGGACATCTACGCCCGTCCGCTGCACCCGTACACCCAGGCCTTGCTCTCGGCGACGCCGACCATCCACCCGGATCCGTCCAAGCCGAAAATCAAGATCGTGGGCGAACTGCCCAACCCGCTGAACCCGCCACCGGGCTGCGCGTTCCACAAACGCTGCCCGTATGCGACCGAGCGTTGCAGCGCTGAAGTGCCGGAACTGCGCCTGCTCGACAACCGCCAGGTGGCGTGCCACCACGCGGAGCAGTTCCTTTAAGCAAGACCTGAAAAAACTGTGGGAGCGAGCCTGCTCGCGATGGCGTCGGATCAGTCAACACTGATATCGACTGATACACCGCTATCGCGAGCAGGCTCGCTCCCACAGGGATTCAAATGTTTGACTGATAAACCCCTTCCACTTCCATTGCGCATCAATCGCGGCAGAAGGGGTTTTTCTTTTGCCTGCTATCTACGTCTGGCTATCGCCTTCATCCGGATCATCGGAATCCGGCTCATCGGTGGTCGAGTCATCATCACCCGCGCTGCCACCCTGCCCCTTGTCCCCCGCCTCGGAATCGGACGCGGCAATCATCATCCCCGCCTGCCCCACCGACCCGCTCGATGCCTGCGTCTCGTGATCCTCACATTCCGCCCACGCCATCGACGTCCCGAAAGACAGCATCACCAGCACCTTCAACATCAACAAAACCCGAAACAATCTGTTCATCACCGATTCCCTCCTACCAAGGCATGCCAGTCCGGCGCTGAATAAAATCTAGTTCCGAACAGCGCGGTTCTCCAGATAGGACGCTACTGGCCCAGCAGAAATGCCCTGCTTGCAGAGATTGCTTTCGAATAACGATTATTCCAATTTAGACGCAACCATCTGTAGGAGCCGAGCTTGCTCGCGATGGTGGTCAACGATGACGCTGGGTGCTTGATGCCCCGCGGTGTTCTTTGGTTCATCGCGAGCATGCTCGCTCCTACAGAGTTTTGTGTCGTTCACAGATTTTGTGGCCGGCAAAGGAACCTGTGGGAGCGGGCTTGCCCGCGAAGGCGGTGGCACATCCAACATCCATTCAACTGACATTCCGCATCCGCAGGGCAATGCGATCACCTGTAGGAGCGAGCATGCTCGCGATGGTCGTCAACGATAACGCTGGGGGCCTGATGCCCCGCAGTTTTCTTGCGTTCATCGCGAGCAAGCTCGCTCCTACAGAGGGTTGGGGTCAGCCAACAAAAAGCCCCGGTGCTTTCGCTACCGGGGCTTTGGGGTGTTTCAAGGCGAAGCTTAGTGATGCTCACGCGTTGCGCGGAACTTCACGTCTGGCCAGCGTTCTTCCATCAGGGCCAGGTTGACGCGGGTCGGGGCCAGGTAGGTCAGGTGACCGCCGCCGTCGACAGCGAGGTTTTCCACAGCCTTGTTGGAGAATTCCTCGAGCTTCTTCTTGTCGCTGCAATCGACCCAGCGTGCGGAGTACACGGTGATCGGCTCGTAGGAGCACTCGACCTTGTATTCCTCTTTCAGGCGGCTGGCCACCACATCGAACTGCAGCACACCGACGGCGCCGAGGATGATGTCGTTGCTGCGCTCGGGGAAGAACACCTGGGTTGCGCCCTCTTCCGCCAACTGCTGCAAACCCTGACGCAGCTGCTTGGATTTCAGCGGATCGCGCAGACGCACACGACGGAACAGTTCCGGGGCGAAGTGCGGAATGCCGGTGAAGCCCAGGGTTTCGCCTTCGCTGAAGGTGTCGCCGATCTGGATGGTGCCGTGGTTGTGCAGACCGATGATGTCGCCGGCGTAGGCCTCTTCCAGCTGCTCACGCTCGGAAGAGAAGAACGTCAGGGCGTCGCCGATGCGCACGTCCTTGCCGGTCCGCACGTGGCGCATCTTCATGCCTTTTTCGTACTTGCCGGAGCAGATACGCATGAAGGCGATGCGGTCGCGGTGCTTGGGGTCCATGTTCGCCTGGATCTTGAAGATGAAGCCCGAGAACTTCTCTTCCACCGGCTCCACGGTGCGCTCGTTGGCCACCCGTGCCAACGGACGCGGCGCCCAGTCGACCACGGCGTCGAGTACATGATCGACACCGAAGTTGCCCAGCGCGGTACCGAAGAACACCGGGGTCATCTGGCCGTCGAGGAATTCCTGCTGGTTGAACTCATGACAGGCGCCCTGAACCAGTTCCAACTGCTCGAGGAAGCGCTCGTACTCATCGCCCAGATGCGCGCGCGCCTCGTCGGAGTCGAGCTTCTCGATGATCTTGGTCTCGGTGCGCTCGTGACCATGACCCGGGGTGTAAACAATGATGTAGTCGCCAGCCAGGTGATACACGCCCTTGAAGTCGCGATAGCAACCGATCGGCCAGGTGATCGGCGCAGCCTTGATCTTGAGGACCGCTTCGATTTCGTCGAGCAGTTCGATCGGGTCACGAATATCACGGTCGAGTTTGTTGATGAAGCTGACGATCGGCGTGTCACGCAGACGGCAGACGTCCATCAGGGCGATGGTCCGTGGCTCTACACCCTTACCGCCGTCGAGCACCATCAACGCCGAGTCCACCGCGGTCAGGGTGCGGTAGGTGTCTTCGGAGAAGTCTTCGTGGCCCGGGGTGTCGAGCAGGTTGATCATGTGCTCGCGATACGGGAACTGCATGACCGACGTGGTAATCGAGATGCCCCGCTGCTTTTCCATTTCCATCCAGTCGGAGGTGGCATGGCGGTCGGACTTACGGGACTTCACCGTACCGGCTACCGCAATCGCCTTGCCCATCAGCAAAAGCTTCTCGGTGATGGTGGTTTTACCGGCGTCGGGGTGGGAAATGATGGCAAAAGTGCGGCGCTTCGCGACTTCGGCGGCCTGTCTGGTCATGGGAAATCGCCTGGCGGTGATCAAAAAAGGGCAGCGAGTATAGCGCAAAGCGGCCTCCACGAACCACCGTTCGCCCGGGGTCAATCGCGATCAGGGGTGGCCAAACGCTTACAAATATGGAACCTTTTAAAAGGTGAAGACGTCCACTCCCCTGTTACGACCACTCGTCAGGGAAGCTGCAACATCCGCAATTCAGCCTGACGAGGCTGTGCTCATGGCTCATTGAGCCGCTTCTCGCGAACGCCCTGCCCGGCAGCCAATGACGGCCTGCCACACGGGACTGCGTTCGCCGACAAAGAAAAAAGGAGTCCGCCTGTGGCTATCCACTATGGCAAAGGGCTGATAGGAGGCGCGTTGGTGATCGCCCTTCTGGCCCTGCTGATCCACTGGATCGGCGTCGATACGATCGAACATTACCGCGACGATTTGCTGTTTTACCTGCAAGCTCATCTGCTGCTTGTCCTCGCGTCCATGCTGGCCGCTCTTGTCGTGGGCCTCCCCGCCGGCATCCTGCTCAGCCGTCCGGGCATGATCGGCCGCGCCGAACGCTTCATGCAGTTCTTCAACATCGGCAACACCGTGCCCCCTCTCGCCGTCCTCGCCATCGCCCTCGGCATACTCGGCATCGGCAGCGGCCCGGCGATCTTCGCCCTGTTCCTCGCCTCGTTATTACCCATCGTGCGCAATACCTACGAAGGCCTGAAGAACGTTCCGGCCTCGCTCAAGGAAGCTGCCACCGGCATCGGCATGACCCCACGCCAGGTGCTGTGGAAAGTCGAATTGCCCAACGCCGTGCCGATCATCGTCGGCGGTGTGCGGGTGGCGCTGGCAATCAACGTCGGTACCGCACCGCTGGCGTTCCTGATCGGCGCCAACAGCCTGGGCAGCCTCATATTCCCCGGCATTGCCTTGAACAATCAGCCGCAACTGCTGCTCGGCGCGGCCTGCACCGCGTTGCTGGCTTTGCTGCTCGACGGCCTGGTGACAATCGCCAGTCGACTTTGGCTCGAACGCGGTCTGCGCCCGTCTTAAGCCTGAGCAAAGGAATAGTCATGAAAAAAATATGCTTGATTCTAGGCGGCATCCTGCTGCTCGCAGGAATTGCCCAAGCGGCTGAAAAACCCCCGATCCGCATCGGCGCCCGGGTGTTCACCGAACAAACCCTGCTGGCGGAAATCACCTCGCAATACCTGCGCGCCAAGGGTTACGACGTGCAGGTGACCGGCGGCCTCGGCAGCAACCTCGCCCGCAGTGCCCACGAAAGCGGCCAGCTGGACATGCTCTGGGAATACACCGGGGTGTCGCTGGTGGCCTACAACCACGTCACCGAAAAACTCGACAGCGAACAGTCCTACGCCCGGGTGAAAGAACTCGATGCGAAAAAAGGCCTGGTCTGGCTGACCCCGTCGAAATTCAGCAACACCTATGCCCTTGCCCTGCCGAAAAACGTCGCTGACGAGTATCCGCAGATCAACACCATCAGCGACTTGAACAAGGTGCTGCGCGAGCAAGACAAGGCCAGCAACCTGGTGGCGCTGGACACCGAATTCGCCAACCGCTCCGACGGTCTCGACGGCATGGTGCAGCTGTACGACATGAACCTGTCGCGCAAGAACATCCGCCAGATGGACGCAGGCCTGGTTTACACCGCACTACGCAACGGCCAGGTGTTCGCAGGACTGGTCTACACCACCGACGGCCGGCTCAACGCCTTCAAGCTCAAATTGCTGGAAGACGACAAGCACTACTTCCCCGACTACACCGCAGCGCCGGTTGTCCGCCAGGCCACCCTCGACGCGCACCCGCAACTGGCCGCACAGCTCAAGCCGCTGGCTGAGCTGTTCGACGACAACACCATGCGCGAGCTGAACGCGCGGGTCGATGTCGACCACCAGAGTCCTTCCACCGTGGCCGCGGATTTCCTGCGCCAGCACCCCATCAATTAAGGAGGAAAAGTCATGGAATTCTTTAACGCCTTTTCCCACCTCGACTGGTCGCAAGTCCTGCACCTGACGTGGCAACACATCACTCTGGTGGGTATTGCCGTGACCCTGGCGATTACCGTCGGTGTGCCGCTGGGCATCCTGATGACACGCTTCCCGAGCCTCGCTGGTCCCTTGCAAGCCAGCGCCACAGTGCTGCTGACCGTGCCGTCGATTGCCCTGTTCGGCCTGCTGCTGCCGTTCTACTCCAAGTTCGGCCAGGGCCTGGGACCGATGCCGGCCATCACCGCGGTCTTCCTTTATTCATTGCTGCCGATCATGCGCAACACCTACCTGGCCCTGACCAACGTCGAGCCGGGCATCCGTGAAGCCGCGCGCGGCATCGGCATGACCTTCGGCCAGCGCCTGCGCATGGTCGAGCTGCCGATAGCGGTGCCGGTGATCCTCGCCGGCGTACGTACCGCCGTGGTGATGAACATCGGCGTGATGACCATCGCCGCCACCATCGGCGCCGGCGGTCTTGGTGTACTCATCCTCGCTTCCATCAGCCGCAGCGACATGTCGATGCTGATCGTCGGCGCCGTACTGGTCAGTGTGCTGGCGATCTTCGCCGACCTGATCCTGCAACTGCTGCAACGCTCGTTGACCCCAAAAGGACTCCTGAAATGATCGAACTTCAAAACCTCAGCAAGACCTTCCAGAGCAACGGCAAAGACGTGAAAGCCGTGGACTCGGTGAGCCTGACCGTCAATGAAGGCGAGATCTGCGTGTTCCTCGGGCCATCGGGTTGCGGCAAAAGCACCACGCTGAAGATGATCAATCGCCTGATCAAGCCGACTTCGGGCAAGATCCTGATCAACGGCGAAGACACCACCGATCTGGACGAGGTGACGCTGCGGCGCAACATCGGTTACGTGATTCAGCAGATCGGCCTGTTCCCGAACATGACCATCGAGGAAAACATCGTGGTCGTGCCCAAGCTGCTCGGTTGGGATAAACAGAAATGCCACGACCGTGCTCGCGAACTGATGAGCATGATCAAGCTGGAGCCCAAGCAGTACCTGCATCGCTATCCGCGCGAACTCTCCGGCGGCCAGCAACAGCGCATCGGCGTGATCCGCGCGCTGGCGGCCGAGGCGCCTCTGCTATTGATGGACGAACCCTTCGGTGCGGTCGACCCGATCAACCGCGAGATGATCCAGAACGAGTTCTTCGAGATGCAGCGGGCTCTGAACAAGACCGTGATCATGGTCAGCCACGACATCGACGAGGCGATCAAGCTGGGCGACAAGATCGCGATCTTCCGCGCCGGCAAGCTGCTGCAGATCGATCATCCGGACACCCTGCTGGCCCATCCCGTGGACGACTTCGTCAGCAACTTCGTCGGCCAGGACAGCACCCTCAAGCGCCTGCTGTTGGTGAAGGCCGAAGACGCGGCGGACAACGCACCGTCCGTCAGCCCGGAAACCCCGGTGGCCGAGGCGCTGGAGTTGATGGACGAGCATGACCGTCGTTACGTCGTTGTCACTGATGGCGAGAACAAAGCGCTGGGTTATGTAAGACGTCGCGACCTGCACCGTCAGACCGGCACCTGTGGACAATACCTGCGCGAGTTCAACGCCACTGCGGCGTATGACGAGCATCTGCGCATTCTGTTGTCGCGGATGTACGAGTTCAACCGGGCCTGGTTGCCGGTGATGGACGCCGAGCGGGTGTTTCTTGGGGAAGTGACGCAGGAGTCGATTGCCGAGTATCTGAGCTCGGGCAAATCCCGTGGAGGCAAGACCAGTATCGTTTCGCCTGCGGAAGCTGTGGCCGTCTGACCACACAACTTCAATTGTGGGAGCGAGCCTGCTCGCGATTGCCATTCAGCCGTCAATAACTCTGTCGGCTATGAAATTGCTATCGCGAGCAGGCTCGCTCCCACAGGTTTATGTGCAGTTTTTCCGACTTTCATCTGCCGGAAAGAAATATCAACACCTGCTCCCATCCATCGCCCTGAAAAACAGCCCTCGCTTCAATCAAACCGCACCCGAAACAACCTTCTCGCCGCTAACGTCGCCGATATGGCCTCCATCACACTTACCTGCGATCAAGCTCACAACGGCGTCGAACGTGCAGGTATTTTTAACACTTCAAAAATACCGGGGAACATCTGCCCGTCATCTCTGTCCGCTACAAAGAGTGATGTCAGCCACGCACGTCAGAAGAGTGCAAAAACGCGACATTTTTTGTTGATCTCAGGCCCCTCACGCCCTAAAGTTCGCGCCGAACGTCCATGCTGGAAACGATCCATCCGGCTCAAGTACTGACGACGAGACAGCAAGGCCAAGGGATAGCGACACATCCCATGGCCTTTTTGCTTTCGGCGACATGCCTTGGGAAGTAGGCGAACCAAAGTGGGGATACGGAGGACGTTCATTTGCACCCATTGATTTTTCGAGTTTGCCAATAGGAGCTCCCAAGTATGTCGATCCAGGTCGAAGACTATTTCGCGCGCGAAACCTTTCAGAAAATGAAGGCGTTCGCCGACAAGCAAGAAACCCCGTTCGTAGTGATCGACACCGCGATGATCGCCCAGGCCTACGATGACCTGCGCGCAGGTTTCGAATTCGCCAAGGTCTACTACGCGGTCAAGGCCAACCCGGCCGTCGAGATCATCGACCTGCTCAAAGAGAAAGGCTCGAGCTTCGACATCGCCTCTATCTATGAGCTGGACAAAGTGCTGGATCGCGGTGTCAGCGCCGATCGCATCAGCTACGGCAACACCATCAAGAAATCCAAGGACATTCGCTACTTCTACGAGAAGGGCGTGCGTCTGTTCTCCACCGACTCCGAAGCCGACCTGCGCAACATCGCCAAGGCCGCACCGGGTTCGAAAGTCTACGTGCGTATCCTGACCGAAGGCTCGACCACCGCCGACTGGCCGCTGTCGCGCAAATTCGGCTGCCAGACCGACATGGCCATGGACCTGCTGATCCTGGCCCGCGACCTGGGCCTGGTGCCTTACGGCATCTCGTTCCACGTCGGCTCGCAACAGCGCGACATCAGCGTCTGGGACGCCGCGATCGCCAAGGTCAAAGTGATCTTCGAACGCCTGAAAGAAGAAGACGGCATCGAGCTGAAACTGATCAACATGGGCGGCGGCTTCCCGGCCAACTACATCACCCGCACCAACAGCCTGGAAACTTACGCTGAGGAAATCATCCGCTTCCTGAAGGAAGACTTCGGTGACGACCTGCCGGAAATCATCCTGGAACCAGGTCGTTCGCTGATCGCCAACGCCGGCATCCTGGTGAGCGAAGTGGTACTGGTCGCCCGTAAATCCCGCACCGCCGTCGAGCGCTGGATCTACACCGACGTGGGCAAGTTCTCCGGCCTGATCGAAACCATGGACGAAGCCATCAAGTTCCCGATCTGGACCGAGAAGAAAGGCGAGACCGAGGAAGTCGTGATCGCCGGCCCGACCTGCGACAGCGCCGACATCATGTACGAAAACTACAAGTACGGCCTGCCCCTGAACCTGGCCATCGGCGACCGCCTGTACTGGCTGTCCACCGGCGCTTACACCACCAGCTACAGCGCAGTTGAATTCAACGGCTTCCCGCCGCTGAAATCCTTCTACGTGTAAGGCTTGCCGCAAATGAAAAGCCCATGACATGTCATGGGCTTTTTTATGCCTCCAAGAACAACACGTTCCCCTGTAGGAGCGAATTCATTCGCGATGGACTCCAGAACACCGCGGGGCGTCAGGCGTCACGCGTTATCGTTGACGACCATCGCGAATGAATTCGCTCCTACAGGGGTTCGAGTTCTGCCTGGCGGCGGGCGTAGTCTTGCGCCAATGTGCGAATGCGGGGGGCGGTGGCACTGGCCAATGCTGGTGCCGCGACTCTCAGGAAATTCAGGTTTCCTCCCGCCAGCGCCTTGTGCAGCCAGACCAGCGCTTCGTCGACATTGCCTTCGCCCGCAAGCACCGCGGCGTAGCTGAACTGCCCGCGAAAATCACCGCCTACCGCAGACCGCCGGTACCAGTTGCGAGCCGCCAGGGGATCCGCCGGGCACACCCGCCCTTCTTCCAGATAACGCCCCAACAGGTTCATCGATTTCGCATGACCCAACTCGGCTGCCTGTTGATAAAAACCCAAAGCCTGCAGCTGATCCTCGACCACACCACGCCCGGTCGCCAGCAGGTTGGCGAGGTTGTACATCGCCCAGTCCAGGCCGCCTTGCGCCGCGACCCGGTAATGCCGCGCGGCCACTGAAGCATCCGCCTCACACCCCCAGCCATGCTCATGGCAACGGCCGAGCATGTTGCGCGCCATCAGGTGTCCCTGGCGGGCGGCGATGTCGAACCAGCGCAGCGCCAGCGGTTGATCCTGTGCGATGCCCTGCCCGTCCAGCAGGATTTGCCCCAGCAGCGCCTGGGCCTCGAGCACCTCTTCGCGAGCGGCGACAAGGATCGCCTGAGCTGCGCGGGCCGGGCTTTCGTCGAGCATGGCCTTGAGGCGTTCGCCGTCGAGCGCCTCTTCGCGGCGCAATTGGTAACTCATATCTCACCCCTCATACATCAACCCAACGGCGCAGCAGGTTGTGATAGGTGCCGGTCAGGCGGACCAGCGAGGGGTGGTCCGGTACGTCCTGGGTCAGTTGGCGGATCGCCCCGTCCATTTCAAACAGCAGCGCACGCTGGCTGTCTTCGCGTACGAGGCTCTGAGTCCAGAAGAACGAGGCATATCGGGCGCCGCGAGTCACCGCATTGACCTTGTGCAGGCTGGTGCCGGGGTACAGCACCATGTCGCCCGCGGGCAGTTTCACCCGCTGGGTGCCGTAGGTGTCCTGAATCTCCAGTTCGCCGCCGTCGTAGTCCTCGGGCTCGCTGAAGAATAGAGTGGCCGACAGATCGGTCCGCACTCGCTCGACGCTGCCCTGGGGCTGGCGCACGGCGTTGTCGATGTGGAAGTCGAAGCTGCCACCCGCCGTGTAACAGTTCACTAACGGAGGAAAGACTTTGTGGGGCAGCGCGGCTGACATGAACTGTGGATTTTTCCACAGGCGATCAAGCATCGCCGCGCCAATCTCCTTGGCCAGTGGATGACCTTCCGGCAACTGCAAATTGTGCTTGGCCTTGGCCGACTGGTAGCCGGCGGTGATCTTGCCGTCGGCCCAATCGGCCTGTTCCAGAGCCTCGCGAATGCGCTGCACTTCTTCTTTGTCGAACACGCTGGGAATGTGCAGCAGCATGGAAAGGACGCCTGAAAACCAAAGGGCGCCAATGGTATTGATTCTTATTGCCTGTGTAAAACCCGGCAGACGAATGAAACTGTAAAAACCGTAAGGATAAATTGTAAAGAATGTAAATTATCTGCGAATAGTAACGTTTCGCAATTGATACAAATACGCGTCTCCCCTATATTCCGCGGCCTCAAATCCTTGGGGAAGGGGAATCACATGTCACGGCAATACCCACCACTACCGGTCAGTTCACCACGTCTGCTCGCCTCCGCCATTGGCGTGGCGATCACTGCCGGTTCTGCGGGCCACATGGTCTTCGCTGCTGAACAAACCGACCAGAAAGCACCGCGCAGCACCCTGTCGCTGGGCGCTACCGCGATCACCGGCGAAGCCCAGGACGAGACCTCCTACAACGTCGAGAAAGCCTCTTCGCCCAAGTACACCGCGCCGCTGGTCGACACTCCGCGTTCGATCACCGTCATCCCGCAACAGGTTCTGAAAGACACCGGCGCCCTGAACATGCAGGACGCGCTGCGCACCGTTCCGGGCATCACCTTCGGTGCCGGTGAAGGTGGCAACCCGCAGGGCGACCGGCCGTTCATTCGCGGCTTCGATGCCCAAGGCGACACCTACCTGGACGGCGTGCGCGACACCGGTTCCCAGAGCCGTGAAATCTTCGCCGTAGAATCGATCGAAGTCAGCAAGGGCCCGAACTCCGCCATCGGCGGTCGTGGCGCAGCGGGCGGCAGCATCAACCTGGTGAGCAAGAAAGCGCACCTGGGCAACTCTTTCGACGGTGGTTTCACCTGGGGTTCGGACCAGACCCAGCGTTACACCCTGGACGGCAACTATCAGTTCTCCGACACCGCCGCCGGCCGTCTGAACCTGATGAGCCACGAAAGCAACGTCGCCGGCCGCCAGAGCGTCGATTACGACCGTTGGGGCATCGCGCCTTCCCTGGCCTTCGGCCTGGGCACCGACACCCGCGTCAACCTCGACTACTACCATCTGGAAAGCAATGACACGCCGGATTCGGGCATCCCTTACTCGATCCCGACCGCAGGTTCGGCTGCCCGTACCAAGTCCAACCCGGACAAACCGCAGGACGGCGGCGACAGCAGCAACTTCTATGGCTTGACCGACCGCGATTTCCGCAAGGGTCGTACCGACACCGCGACCATCGCCATCGAGCACGACCTGACCGACGCACTGACCGTCAAGAACACCCTTCGTCACGGCTCCAGCATGCAGGACTACATCCTGACCCAGCCGGACGACAGCAAGGGCAACGTCAACAACGGCAGCGTCTGGCGCCGGGCCAACACCCGCGTGAGCAACACCGAGACCACCACCAACCAGACCGACCTGTTTGGTGATGTGTACATCGCAGGCTTCAAGAACAGCTTCGCCACCGGTATCGAGTTGAGCCGCGAGGAAAGCGAAAAGTCCTCGTACAACGTCAACACCGACACCACGCCGGGCACCGCAGCCGCCACCACCAACTGCTCGCCTGCGCTGATCGGCGCGCCAAGCGGCTACAACTGCACCTCGCTGTCCAACCCGATCCCGAGCGATCCATGGAACGGCGCGATTTCGCGCAACTACGCCGGCACCGACACCAAGGCCAACACTTACGCGCTGTATGTGTTCGACACCCTGGAGCTGTCCGAGCAGTGGCTGGTGAACATGGGTCTGCGTTACGACCACTTCGACACCGAATACAAGACTTACACCGCCGCCGGCGCCACCACCGCCAAGGGCGATGACGTCAGCGAGTTCGTGACCGGTCAGTTCGGCGTGGTCTACAAGCCGGCGGAAAACGGCAGCATCTATGTGTCCTACGCCACTTCCGCCACGCCACCGGGCGCGACCCTCGGCGAAGGCCAGGAAGGCAACCCGCTGGGCGGCACGCCGGATCGCAGCGGCAATCTGCTGAGCAGCGACATGGAGCCGGAAACCACCAAGAACTACGAGATCGGTACCAAGTGGGACCTGTTGAATGATCGTCTGTCGCTGACCGCCGACATCTTCCGCACCGAGAAAGAAAACGCTCGCGTGCAGACCAACACCACCACCTACGAAAACGTCGGCAAGACCCGCGTTCAAGGTTTCGAACTGTCGGCCACCGGCAAGCTCACCGACAAATGGCAAGTGTTCGCCGGCTACGCCTACATGGACAGCGAGCAGGTTGACGGCGGTGATCTGCCGGCCAACCGGGCGAACAATGGCAACGAGTTGCCGAACACGCCGAAGAACAGCGCCAGCCTGTGGACGACCTATCAGGTCACGCCGAAGCTGACCATCGGCGGTGGTGCGTTCTACGTCGACGACGTCTTCGGCAGCGTGGCCAACACCACCATGGTCGACTCCTACGTCCGTTACGACGCGATGGCGGCCTACAAGCTGACCAAAAACATCGACCTGCAACTGAACGTGCAGAACCTGACCGACGAAACCTACTACGACAAAGCCTTCTCGACCCACTTCGCCAACCAGGCGGCGGGCCGTACGGCGCTGTTGAGCACCAACTTCCACTTCTAATACAGAAGCGGCGCAATACCTGTAGCACCCCGCGATCCCTGTGGGAGCGAGCCTGCTCGCGATGGTCGTCAACGATGACGCTGACAGCCTGACACCCAGCGGTGTCAGCACCTCCATCGCGAGCAAGCTCGGCTCCTACAGGTACGGAGTTGCGATGGTGTTGGTGCCCCGCAATCCCTGTGGGAGCGTGGCTTGCCCGCGATGGTCGTCAACGATGACGTTGGCAGCCTGACACCCAGCGGTGTCACGACCTCCATCGCGAGCAAGCTCGCTTCTGCAAGGGATCCGGCTGAGGCCCCGTTCATTCAGGTGAACGGGGCTTTCGTGTGTAAAAAAGAATGTTTCTCGACAACCCGCGGCAGC
The DNA here is from genome assembly GCF_054070595.1 of Pseudomonas sp. SDO55104_S430. Taxonomy (NCBI): domain Bacteria; kingdom Pseudomonadati; phylum Pseudomonadota; class Gammaproteobacteria; order Pseudomonadales; family Pseudomonadaceae; genus Pseudomonas; species Pseudomonas sp. SDO55104_S430. The sequence goes on from NZ_JBSVXG010000033.1 coordinate 24,890, forward strand.
ATAATGCGCGCCGTGATGATTATCTTCGAATGAACAAGGCGAGCGACGTGTTGAAGAAAACCCTGTTCCAGTTGCACTGGTTTTTTGGCATCAGCGCCGGACTGGTCCTGGCCCTGATGGGCATCACCGGGGCGACGGTGTCGTTTCAGGATGAAATTCTGTACGCAATAAACCCTTCGGTATTGCAGGTGCAGAAACAGGTCGCCGGTGTGCTGCCGCCCGCCGAACTGGTGGAAAAGGTCCAGGCCGCCACGGGCCTGAAAGTCGCCATGCTCTCGGTGGACATCGACAGCGACGTTGCCGCCCGCGCGTTCTTCACCCCGCCGCCAGGCGAGCGCCGCGGCCCGATGCGCTTCTTTGACCCGTACACCGGCGAGCTCCTGGGCGATGCCACCGGCCAGCAATTCTTCGGCCTGATGCTGCAACTGCACCGCTTCCTCGCCATGGGTGACACCGGTCGCCAGATCACCGGCGCCTGCACCCTGATCCTGGTGTTCTTCTGCCTGTCCGGCCTGTACCTGCGCTGGCCGCGCCAGTGGAACAGCTGGCGCGTCTGGCTGACCCTCGACTGGAAGAAAAAAGGCCGCAGCTTCAACTGGGATCTGCACTCTGTCGCCGGCACCTGGTGCCTGGTGTTTTACCTCCTGTCAGCGTTGACCGGGTTGTTTTGGTCCTACGAGTGGTACAGCAAGGGCCTGACTCAGTTGCTCTCCGATTCGCCTCAGAACGAACGCGTTCGCAATCGCGGCCCGGCACCCAGTGGTCCGGCGCCAACCGCCGACTATTCAGCCATATGGAGCAGCATCTATAGCGCGGCCGGTCCCGACCTCAGTTTCTACAACACCCGCATGCCACCCGTGGCCGGCCAGCCGGCAACTGTTTACTACCTCTTGAAAGATTCGCCCCACGACCGCGCCCTCAACCAGATCACCCTGGACCCGGTCACCGGTGCGATCAAACGCCACGACCGCTACAGCGACAAGAGCTTCAAGGCGCAGTTGCTGACCAGCATCTATGCACTGCACACCGGGAGTTACTTCGGCATCGGCGGACGCGTCATCCTGACCATCACCGCCCTGACCATGCCGCTGTTCTTCGTCACCGGCTGGATGCTCTACCTCGACCGTCGACGCAAGAAGCGCCAGATCAAGGACGCGCGCATAGGCCTGGCGCAACCGGGCAGCGATGCTCCTGCGTGGCTGATCAGCTTCGCCAGCCAGAGCGGTTTTGCCGAACAGCTGGCGTGGCAGACCGCCGGCCAATTGCAGGCCGCCGGGTTGCCGGTGAAGGTGCAGCCGCTGGCGAACACCAGCGAACAGGACCTCAAGGACTCGAGCAACGCACTGTTCGTGGTCAGCACCTTCGGCGACGGCGAAGCACCGGACAGCGCCCGTGGTTTCGAGCGCAAGGTGCTGGGCCGGGCGCTGAGCCTGGACAGCCTGAACTACGCGGTGTTGGGCCTCGGCGACCGTCAGTACGAGCACTTCTGCGGCTTCGCCCGCCGCCTGCACAACTGGCTGGGCGAGCACGGCGGCAAGACGCTGTTCGCCCCGGTGGAAGTCGACAGCGGCGATCCGTACACCTTGCGCCACTGGCAGCAGCAACTCGGCATGCTGACCGGCCAGGCACCGGTGGATACCTGGCAAGCCCCGAGCTACGAGAACTGGACCCTGACCCGTCGCGAACTGCTCAACCCGGAAAGCGCCGGCGCGCCTGTCTATCTGTTGGGCCTTACCGCACCGACCACCAGCAGTTGGCTGGCCGGTGATCTGGTGGAAGTGCTGCCGCGCAACTGCCCTTGGGCTATTGAACATTTCCTCGAAGGCCTGGGCATCGATGGTCGCGCGAGCATCACGCTCGACGGCTTGTCGCAACCGCTGGAGCAAGCCCTTGCCAGCAAGCAGTTGCCCGAGAACCGCAGCCATCTGGTCGGCCTGCACGCCCAGGCGTTGGTGGATGCGCTGGTGCCGTTGGCGATGCGTGAATACTCCATCGCCTCGATCGCCGCCGACGGCATTCTCGAACTGATCGTGCGTCAGGAAATGCACCCGGATGGCAGCCTCGGCGTCGGCTCCGGCTGGCTCACCGAACATGCGCCGGTCGGCGGCAGCATCAGCCTGCGGGTGCGCCGCAACAGTGGTTTCCATCTGCCGAACGAAGCGGTGCCGATGATCCTGTTGGGCAACGGCACCGGCCTTGCCGGACTGCGCAGCCTGCTCAAGGCGCGGATTGCCGATGGTCAGCAACGCCATTGGCTGCTGTTCGGCGAGCGCAACCGCGAGCACGATTTCCTGTGCCGCAGGGAGCTGGAAGACTGGCTGATTGAAGGCGACCTGCAACGCCTGGATCTGGCGTTTTCCCGGGACCAGGCGGAAAAGATCTACGTCCAGGATCGCCTGCGCGAATCGGCCGCTGAACTGAGGAAGTGGCTGGCGGACGGTGCCGTGATCTACATCTGCGGCAGCCTGCAAGGCATGGCCTCGGGGGTGGATCAGGTGTTGAACGAAATTCTCGGCGCTGCCGAAGTCGAGCGTCTGATCGAACAGGGCCGCTACCGCCGCGACGTGTATTGATAGATTCCTGTAGGAGCGAGCACGCTCGCGATGAACGCATGAACGCCGCGGGGCATCAGGCCTCCAGCGTTATCGTTGACGACCATCGCGAGCATGCTCGCTCCTACAGGTTACGGTGTAGGTTGCAGCTTCTGCTCAAAAACCAAAACCCCATCCAGATCCCGCAACACCACGCTCATCTCCCCGCTCTGCCCCTCGATGTTCACCTCACCGAAAAACTGAAATCCGGCAAACGGCGAAACGTTCTGCGCCGTCGGTGCTTTCTGGAACACCACCTCCGGACCAAAGGTTCTGTCCAGCGGATTGGGCCCGAACGTCCCTGCATTCAAAGGCCCGGCGACGAATTCCCAGAACGGCTCGAAATCCTGAAACGCCGCGCGATCCGGGTGGTAGTGATGGGCCGCGCAGTAATGCACATCCGCCGTCAGGAACACGAAGTTGCGCACCTGCTGCGCCCGCAGAAACCCCAGCAACTCGGCCACTTCCAGCTCCCGTCCCTGGGCAGGCCCCGGGTCACCGTTGGCCACTGCTTCCCAACGAGCCACACCGGGACTGACCTCACCATCTGGCACGCCGAGGCAGATGGGCATGTCGGCGGCGATCACCTTCCATTGGGCGTTCGAGGCCTTGAGCGACGCCTTCAACCAGTCCAACTGCTCGCGCCCCAGGAAGGGTTTGGCAGCGCCCAGATTGTCGTCGTTGGCGTCGCGATAACTGCGCATGTCGAGCACGAACACATCCAGCAGCGGCCCATAGCTGAGCTGACGGTAAATCCGCCCGCCAGCGTCGGCGCTCTGCAAACGCATCGGTGCATATTCGAGCCAGGCCTGCCGCGCGCGATCCACCAGGCTGTGGATATCCTTGCTCTTATAACGCTCATCCAGCTGCTTGCCCGGCGACCAGTTGTTCACCACCTCGTGGTCGTCCCACTGCCAGATCTGCGGCACTTCGGCGTTGAAGCGGCGGATGTTTTCGTCCATCAGGTTGTATCGGTAATTGCCCCGGTAATCATCGAGGGTTTCGGCGACTTTGCTCTTGGCCTCGGTGGTGATGTTGCGCCACACCCGCCCGCTCTCGGTGACCAGTTGCGCCGGCACAGGGCCGTCGGCGTAGATGGTGTCGCCGCTGTGGATAAAGAAGTCCGGCAGGCGCAGACGCATGGCTTCGTAGATGCGCATGCCGCCGATGTCCGGGTTGATGCCGAAGCCCTGGCCGACGGTGTCGCCGCTCCAGACGAAACGGAGGTCGCGACGGGTCTGCGGCACGCTGCGCAGATGGCCGAACCAGGGTTCACTGGCGACACCGCTCTGGGCGTCTTCGAATTGCACGCGGTAGAAAATCGCCTGGTCGGCGGGCAGCCCGGTCAGCTCGACCCGAGCGGTGAAATCGCTGCGGGCATCGGCCAGCGGCGAAACGAATCGACGGGGATTGGGAAACAGGCTGCGGGTGTCCCACTCCACCACCATCCGCGCCGGACGATCGCAGCGGCTCCAGATGATTGCGCGGTCACCGAGCAGGTCGCCGGACTGCACGCCATCGGTGAGTTTTGGACGATCCTTGACCGAAGCGATCACCGCCGGCGCCAGCCCCGGCAACAACAGCCCGGCGCCGACGGCCTGCACGACACGGCGACGTCCGAGGTTGAATTCGCTCATGGTGTTCTCCCTGAAAAAGGAAAAACTTAAGCATGGCTGGATGTCTCACAGATGACACACCCCTGACCCTGTAGGAGCGAGCATGCTCGCGATGGTCGTCAACGATAACGCTGGAGGCCTGATGCCCCGCGGTGTTTATGCGTTCATCGCGAGCATGCTCGCTCCTACAGTAGAGGGCGATTATGCGCTGACGGGCTCAACCGCCAGCTCCACCACCTCCGGCCGCTTGACCAGCGCATACACCACCGCCGTCAACAAACTCCCCGCCACGATCGCCAGCAGATACAGCAACGCATGGTTGATCGCATTCGGGATCGCCAGCACGAACAAACCACCGTGGGGCGCCATCAGCTTGCAGCCGAAATACATCGACATGGCACCGGTCAACGCACCGCCGGCGATGCTCGCCGGGATCACCCGCAACGGGTCCTTGGCGGCGAACGGAATCGCACCTTCGGAGATGAAGCACAACCCCAGCACCAGCGCCGCTTTCCCGGCTTCACGTTCAGTCTGGGCGAACTTGCGCCGAGCGATGAAGGTCGCGATCCCCAGGCCAATCGGCGGCACCATGCCGGCAGCCATGGTCGCGGCCATCGGTGCATAACTCTGCGACGCCAGCAGCCCCACCGAGAAGGCATACGCGGCCTTGTTGATCGGCCCGCCAAGGTCGACGCACATCATCCCGCCCAGCAACACGCCGAGCAGAATCGCGTTGGTGGTACCCATGCTGTCGAGGAAATGCGTCAGCCCTTCAAGCATCCCCGCCACCGGTTTGCCAACCACGTAAATCATCACCAGACCGGTGAACAGACTGGCCAGCAACGGGATGATCAGGATCGGTTTCAGCGCCTCCAGACTCTGCGGTAAGCGCGCATAACGGTTGATCGCCTGGGCCGTGTAGCCGGCGATGAAACCGGCAATGATCCCACCGATGAAACCGGCGCCCAGGGTGCTGGCGAGCAGACCGCCGATCATCCCCGGCGCCAGGCCAGGACGGTCGGCAATCGAGTAGGCGATGTAACCGGCCAGCAACGGCACCATCAGCTTGAACGCAGTGTCGCCGCCGATCTGCATCAGGGCGGCGGCAAGGGTGCCCTGCTCCTTGAACGCGGTGATGCCGAACACGAACGACAGCGCGATCATCAGACCGCCCGCCACCACCATCGGCAACATGAACGACACACCGGTCAGCAGGTGTTTGTAGATCCCGGCCTTCTCTGACTTGGCCGGGGCTTTCGCGCCGGTCGATGCGCTTTCCTGCACGCCTTCGGCCAGCGCCTTGTTCAGGGTGGCCTCGGCCTGCTTGAGGGCGATGCCGGTGCCGCAGCGGTAGATTTTCTTGCCGGCGAAACGCTCGGTGGCGACTTCGATGTCCGCCGCCAGCAGCACCACGTCGGCATCGGCAATTGCTTGGGCACTGAGCGGATTGCGCGCGCCGACCGAGCCCTGGGTTTCCACCTGCAGGTCATAACCCAGGCGCTTGGCCGCCTGTTGCAAAGCTTCGGCGGCCATGAAGGTGTGGGCGACACCGGTCGGGCACGCGGTGACTGCAACCAGTCTCGGGGCGTTGGCGGTGACCGGCGCAGGTGCGACGACAGCTTCAGGTGCGTGATAGACCGTCGCCTCTTCGGCGCCTCGGCGCAGCACCGCCTCCACGTCCTGCAGGGCCTGGGCCGGGGTGCTCTGGTAGACGCGTTTGCCGACGAATCGCGACATGTCCACCGGGGTGCTGGTCACCAGCAACACCCACTCGGCCGCCTCCAGCGTGGCCGCCGACAACTGACGCTCAGGATGCGTTGCATCGCTGACTTCGACGCAGGTCATCCAGCCCTGGCGCTGGGCCGCCGCGTCCAGCAGACGGGCGCACAGCACACTGGTGACCATGCCGTTGGGGCAGGCAGTAACAATGGCTAACTTCATGACCAACCCTCTTATTGTTCTGTCAGGGGGCGCACGCGCACACCCTGTTCAAGCAGCGCCAGTTGCGCCGTATCGCCGATGCCGAAACCGATCTGGGTCACCGCCATCGCGGCAATCGCCGTGGCCGTGCGCAGGGTTTGCTCAGGGGTGTCGGCACTGAGTAAACCGTGGAGCATGCCTGCCAACAGCGAGTCTCCCGCGCCCACCGTACTGGCGACGCTGACCTTGGGCGGCGTGGCATGCAGCGCCGAGCCGACGCTGAACCAGTTCACACCATCGGCACCGTGGGAAACCACGACATGTTCGATGCCTTGCGCATGCAGACGATTCGCGGCCTCGGCCTGTGCCAGCACCGATACCACTTCGCAACCGAGCACTTCGGCAAGCTCTTCGGTGTTGGGTTTGATCAGCCAGGGGCCGGCCTTGAGCGCGGCGGCCAACGCCTCGCCGCTGGTGTCGAGGGCGACTTTCAAACCGAGGTTTTTCAAACGCAGGATCAAACCCTGCAACCACTGCGGGCTGACGCCCTGGGGCAGACTGCCGGCGACTACGACCGCGTCATGCTCCGGGGCAATCTGCTCCAGACGCTCGAGCAAGGCCTGCTGCGCCTCTGCGCTGACCTTGGGTCCGGGACCGTTGAGATCGGTGATGCGTCCGTCGCCTTCCGCCAGCTTGATATTGCTGCGGGTCTCGCCGGGCACGCGGATGAACGCGTCGGTGAAACCGCGTTTGGCGAACAGGGTTTCGAACGCCTGCAGATTGTCTTCACCGAGAAAACCGCTGACCGTCAGCTGATGCCCGAGGTCCGCCAGCACCTGCGCCACGTTCACCCCTTTACCGGCGGCGTGGGTGTGCATGACGTCGCTGCGGTTGACCTGACCGGGTTCCAGGCGCGGCAACTGCACCGTCAGATCCAGCGCCGGGTTGAGGGTCAGGGTCAGAATCCTGGCCATTACAGGGCCTCCACTAATGCACGTACTTCATTGGCGCTGCCCACGGCGAGCGCTTCCTGGGCGAGATTTCTGGCCTGGCTCAGGCTGAGTTCGCGAACCCGCGCCTTGACCTCGGGAATGCTGCGCGCGCCCACGCTCAGCTCATCCACTCCCAGCCCGACCAGCACCGGCACCGCCAAGGGATCCGCCGCCAGCTCGCCGCACACGCCCACCCATTTGCCATGGGCATGGGCCGCGCGCACGGTGATGTCGATCAGTTGCAGCACCGCCGGGTGCAGACCATCGGCCTGGGCCGACAGGGTCGGATGACCGCGGTCGATGGCCAGGGTGTATTGCGTCAGGTCGTTGGTGCCGACGCTGAAGAAGTCGACCTCCTTGGCCAGCACCGGCGCCAGCAGGGCGGCCGACGGCACTTCGATCATGATCCCCAGTTGCAGGTCAGCCACCGGGATTTCCCGGCGCAGGCGCTGGGTCATGTGCCGGGCCTGGCGCCACTCGTCGACGCTGCCGACCATGGGAAACATGATGCGCAGCGGGCGGTTGTCGGCGGCTCGCAGCAGGGCGCGCAATTGCGCCTCCATGATCTGCGGCCTTTGCAGGGTCAGGCGAATGCCGCGCACGCCGAGGAACGGGTTTTCTTCCTTGGCGATTGGCCAATAAGGCAAGGGTTTGTCGCCACCGACATCGAGGGTGCGCACCACCAGCGGCCGCCCGGCGAGGCCATCGAGCACGCGACGGTATTCGGCTTCCTGGGTGGCTTCGTCCGGCGCTTGTTGATGGGCCATGAAAATCAGTTCGGTACGCAGCAGGCCGATGCCTTCGGCGCCCTGCTCCACCGCCGCCACCACCGCGGAGCTTTCGCCGATATTGGCCACCACTTCGACGGCATGACCATCTGTTGTATGTGCTGGTTGATGACGTTGTTCGGCGGCCGCCTTGAGCCGTTGTTCGCGGGTGTCGCGCTCTTCGGTGGCGCGCTGCAAGGTGCTTGCGTCGGCATCCACATGCAGTCGACCGCGCTGCCCGTCGAGCAGCAACGGCGTGCCTGGCGCCAGCAGCAATACCGCCGCGCCTGCTCCGACCAGCGCCGGAATGCCCAGGGCACGGGCGACGATGGCGCTGTGGGCCGTGGCGCCACCGCGCGCGGTGAGAATGCCGGCGACCCGGGCCGGGTCCAGGCGCGCCACGTCGGACGGGCCGACTTCATCCATCACCAGAATGTAGGGTTGCTCGGGTTCGCTCGGGGTTTGCACGCCACACAATTGCGCCAGCACCCGACGCCCCACATCACGCAAATCGGCGGCGCGCTCGGCGAGCAGCGCGTCATGCAGGGCTTCCTGCTGCCGGGCGGCCGCTTCGATCACCGACATCCACGCCGCTTCCGCGCTTTCGCCCTGCTTGAGGCGAGTGTCGACTTCATCGGTCAGTTCCGGGTCGTCGAGCATTTCCTGGTGGGTGATGAAAATCTCGCGAATCGCCTTGGCCTTGCTGCGTTCGATCAGGCCCTGAATGTCGGCACGCACCTGCACCAGCGCCTGCTTGAGACGCTCACGCTCGACAGCGGCGGACTCACCGCGCAAAGGGTAATCGATGGCCTGCTGCACCTGAATGTGCGCCGGGCCGATGGCGATACCCGGTGCGGCGGCGATGGCCTGAATCAGGCTGCCGGAGGCCGGGGCCAGCAACACCTCGGCAATATCGGCCACTTCTTCGACTGGCTGGCTCACCGCCGGCAATGGCTCGACCTCTTCGCCCAGGCCTTCTTCGATGGCGGCCAGCAATGCGGGCAACGCATCGGCGGCGATGCTCGGCTCGGCGATGATTTCCAGCACCTGTCCGCGCCGGGCGCCGAGGCTGAGCAGCTTGCTCAGGCTCTTCACCGACACGGCGCTGTCCTGGCCATCGACGATGCGGATGCGGATTTCGCCTTCGAAACTCTTGGCCAGCTGCGCGAGGATTTTCGCCGGCCGCGCATGCAGACCATGGGCATTGGCCAGGGCGATACGGGCGCTCGGCCAGTCCGCCGGCAATTCACCGCCGAGCACTTCGAGCACCGCGCGGCAACTGGTGGCGCGGCCCAATTCATTGCCGCGACCTTCAATCAGCAGCGCGCACAGGCGTTCGAGCAGGGCCTGATGCGCCTCGCCCAGGCTGGCCAGACAGAACAGACCGTTCAGCGGCTGGCCGAGGTAGCGCAAGGGCTTGTCCGGGGTTACGAAGGCCAGGCCTGGACGCTTGACGGTCTGCTCGCTGTGCAGCCACCACAAGCCATCGCCCAGCGGCAGCGCTTCGACCTGCTGCAACACGGCGGAGAAACCGTTGCTGACGCAGTCGGCCTGGCGCAAAAGACGTGCACCGCGCCACACCAGTTCTTCGAAATCCTCGGCGGCAACGGACAGGCCGATCATCTGCGCATCCAGCGCCAACTCCTGGGGCGCGCCTTGCAGCAGTTTCAGCAACGCTTCGGGAGAGCTGGCGCGACGCAGGGCCTGGCCCAGATCGGTCTCGCCGAGGGCGCGGGTCAGCAGTTGCAGCAGGCGCAGGTGTTCGTCGGATTTGGCGGCGATACCGATCGCCAGGTAGACGATCTGCCCGTCCCCCCAATCCACGCCCTCGGGAAACTGCATCAGGCGCACGCCGGTTGTGAACACCTGATCGCGGGTTTGCGGAGTGCCGTGGGGGATGGCAATACCTTGACCAAGAAAGGTCGAGCCCTGGGCTTCGCGCGCCTGCAAGCCGGCGAGGTAACCCTCGGCGACCAGGCCGTCGGCCACCAGGTGGCTGGCCAGCAACTGCAACGCCTCGGACTTATCCACAGCCGACTGGCCCATGGATATCTGCTCCACTGTGAGCTCGAGCATGATTTCTCCTTTTTGGCGCCCTGTGGACACCAGGTATTGTTTTGAATGATTCAGCTTAGGCGCCTGTCTCAGGACAAGATTTGGCAGTTTCGCGGCAGAACCGAGCACAAATCAAAAAAGGGCACCAATCACCTTGAAAATACGCTTGCTGAAACGTTTAATCTAGCATGATTGGCACGTTAATCGATAACCGTGAAATCGGAAAGTCCAATTGTCGGATGCGCTGCGACAAGGGTCGACTATCTGAATCGGTTAGGATTGGCGAAACTGTCGGGCAAGCTCGAAAAAACAAGGAAACAACGGGTTGAAACTCAGTGATATCGCCCAGTTGGCCGGTGTGTCCGTTACCACCGCCAGCTATGTCATCAACGGCAAGGCCGAACAGCAACGCATCAGCAGCGCGACCGTCGAGCGCGTGCGTGCGGTGGTCGACCAGCACGGCTTCACGCCCAATCCCCAGGCCGCCGGACTGCGCAGCCGGCATACCCGCACGTTGGGCTTCATTCTGCCGGACCTGGAAAACCCCAGTTACGCGCGCATCGCCAAGCTCCTTGAACAAGGCGCCCGGGCGCGCGGTTACCAACTGCTGATCGCCAGCTCCGACGACGCGCCAGACAGCGAGCGACAATTGCTCCAACTGTTCCGCGCCCGGCGCTGCGATGCGCTGATTGTCGCCAGTTGCCTGCCCGTCGGTGACGACAGCTATCGCCAGTTGCAAGCCAAAGGCATCCCGATCATTGCCGTCGACCGGGTGATGGAGCCAGAGCACTTCTGCTCGGTGATCAGCGACGACCGCGAGGCCAGCCTGCACCTGACCCAGAGCTTGCTGGATCCACTGCCCAAACAGATCGCCCTGATCGGTGCCCGTCCGGAACTAAGCATCAGCCAGGAACGTGCCGCCGGTTTTAAACAGGCGTTGAGCGGTTATACGGGTGAAGTGATGATCGAACACGGCGAATCCTTCAGCCGTGAATGCGGCAAGCAGTTGATGGAGGAAATGCTCCAGCGTGTCGGCCATTTGCCGGAAGCGCTGGTGACCACTTCCTACGTGCTGCTCCAGGGCGTGTTCGATGCCTTGCATGATTTCCCGCTGAAAACCCGCCCGCTACGCCTGGGCACCTTTGGTGACACTCAACTGCTGGACTTCCTGCCGTTGCCGGTCAACGCCATGGCCCAGCAGCACCAACTGATCGCCGACAAAGCCCTGGCCCTGGCCCTGGCGGCCATCGAACAGTCTGATTACCAGCCCGGCGTACAGGCCATCGCCCGTACCTTCAAGCAGCGTATTCGCCAGGATTGAACCGTGGAACTGATCGACACCCACACCCATCTGGACTTCCCGGATTTCGACGCCGACCGTCAGGCGCTGATGAGCGAAAGCCGCGCCCTCGGCGTGCGCCAGATGGTGGTGTTGGGGGTTTATCAGGGCAATTGGCAGCGGGTCTGGGAGTTGGTGCAAGGCGATCCGGATCTGTACGCCGCGTTCGGCCTGCACCCGGTGTATCTGGACGACCATCGCCCCGAGCACCTGGCCGAACTGGGTGACTGGCTGACGCGTCTGGCCGGACATCGACAGCTGTGCGCCGTGGGCGAAATCGGCCTGGACTACTTCATCGAAACTCTGGATCGCGATCGTCAGCAGGGGTTGTTCGACGCACAACTGCAACTGGCGGCGGACTTCAATCTGCCAGCGCTGATCCACGTCCGACGCAGCCATGCGGCGGTGATCGCCACGCTCAAACGCTTCAAGCTCAAGCGCGCCGGCATCATCCACGCCTTCGCCGGCAGCCGTGAGGAAGCCCGGGAATACATCAAGCTGGGTTTCAAGCTGGGATTGGGCGGCGCCGCCACCTGGCCCCAGGCCTTGCGCATGCACCGGGTGCTGGCCGAGTTGCCGCTGGAGTCGGTGGTGCTGGAAACCGATTCACCGGACATGGCGCCCGCCATGTTCCCCGGTCAACGCAACAGCCCGGCGCACTTGCCGGCGATCTGCGCGGCATTGGCGGAAATCATGGCGATCAGCCCCGAGCAACTGGCGGGCGCCAGCACGGCCAATGCGCGAGAACTGTTCAACTGGTAGTCAGTCAGCGTGGGCCTTGGCGGCCTCTAGCATCAGAGTCATGTGCTGACGATGGCGGGCAAATCCTACGGCGACGAAATACACGAAAACCGCCAGCAGCGAGTAATTCAACTGCTCGACGACACTGATCAGGCCAACCCACTCCAGCACCAATGCCACCAGCAGCGCTGTGCAGATCATCACCAGCAGACTTGCCTTCAACATGGCCAGCGAATCGAGGGATTTGAAGCGCTTGATCTGCTTCGGATCGCGCAGCTCCAGGGCTTTCTGGCAGTTGGAGCAGGTAAACGACTCGTTGATGGAGATGGCATTGAGCTGCCAGGGTTCGAGCGTCATCGTACGCTGGCAATGGGCACAGCGGCCCTGAATTCCAAGCGATGCAACAGCCATGACCCTGCCTCCTTTTTGTCAGTGAACTGAATCATCTTTCATTGAAGACGAAAAACCAGTGCGCGGATTGAATCAGGAGCTTGCCTACTGACAGAAGGCAAAAGTATTACGGGAAATTCCGAGATCTGGCCTGTGGGACCCGACCTGTGGGAGCGAGCCTGCTCGCGATAGCGGTTTGTCAGCCAACACGATGTTGAAGCTGAAAATGCCATCGCGAGCAGGCTCGCTCCCACAGTTTGAGGTGTGGTGTCTGTTTAAACGCGGAACGCACCGATCAATTGCTTGAGCTCCACCACCTGCATCGACAGCGCACGGCTGGCATCCTCAGTCTGGTGTGCGCCTTCGGCGGTGCGCTCGCCGGCGCGGTTGATCTCGACGATGTTCTGATCGATGTCGTGGGCTACAGCGGTCTGCTGCTCCACGGCCGCCGCGATCTGCTGGTTCTGATCGACGATCATGCCCACCGCGCCGAGGATATTTTCCAGGGCCTGCTGGACCTTTTCCGACTGTCCCACCGTGCCATTGGCCATTTCATGGCTGATGCCCATGGCCTTCACCGCAGCACCGACACCGCCGTGAAGCCTGGCGATCATCTGCTCGATTTCTTCGGTCGATTGCTGGGTGCGCTTGGCCAGGGTTCGTACTTCGTCCGCCACCACGGCGAAACCACGCCCCTGCTCCCCGGCCCGCGCCGCTTCGATCGCCGCATTGAGCGCCAGCAGGTTGGTCTGCTCGGCGATGCTCTTGATCACCTCCAGCACGCGGCTGATGGACTGGCTGTCGCTGGCCAGTTGATTGATCACCAGCACCGATTGATCGATCTCGCTGGCCAGCGCGGCGATGCTGCCCTGCTGGGACTGCACCAGGCCACGGCCGCTGATGGTTTCATCATTGACGCTGTGGGCACTGCTGACCGCCGCGGCGGCACTGCGCGCCACCTCAAGGGAGGTGGCGGACATCTGGTTCATCGCCGTGGCGACCTGCTCGATCTGCGTGCGCTGCCCGGCCACGGCCTGGTTGCTCTGCGCCGAAACATTCTCCACCTGTCCGGCCTGGCGCTCGACTTCGCCGACGGTGTGCCCCACGCGCTCGATCAGGTCATGGATTTTTTTTACGGTGCCGTTGAACACCTCACCCAATTCGCCCAGCTCATCCTTGCTGTGGGCGCTGAAAGTGACGGTCATGTCGCCAGCCGCCACCTTGTCCATCACCCCGCCAAGGCGCTTGAGGGTGGTGCGGGTCGAGGCGTAGAAGCCGCCGTACAGGTAGAAAATCAGTACAAACACCACCGACAGCGCCACCGCCTGCAGGATCATAAGGGTGCGATTCTGCTCCAGACGCTGCTGCAACTGGATGTCGAGAAACTTCAGGGTGGCCTCGTTCAGCTGGTAGGTCTGGTCCATCAACCCGGTGACCTGATCGTAAAAACCCTGCCACGGCGTATCCAGGGTGTCGGCCATCACCACTTTCTCTTCAAACAGCTCACTGGCCTTTTTCAACGAGGCCTTGCTGCTGTCGGCCACGACGCTGAGGGTGTCCCGCGCGGCCTTGCTGGAGGCCAGGGTGTCCTGCAGCTTCAGGCTGTATTCGCCCTGGAGTTTTTCGATCTGCGACAGCAGCTCATCGAATCGGGTGCTCGATGCCGAATTGAGAAAGCCCTGGCCCAGGGAAGAAGAACCGATGGCCCGGCCGTCGCCCAGAATCTGGGTAATGCGCGGCGTCACGGTGGTGGCGAGTTCGCTGAGCTGACGCATGTCGCTTTGATTGTCGCGGCTCAGGCCCGCCTGACTGGCAATGATCTGACTGAAGATCTGCGCGCTGCCGAGCAATTTGCCGGTCAGGGCGCTTTTGCTTTGCAGGGATTTTTCCGCTTGCTGCGCCTTGAACGCCGCGATCATTTCATCGCGCTTGCCGTCGAATACCGCGATCTGCTCCGGATCGGTGGTCATCGCCGTCAACGCCTGCATGCGCGTCAAAATGCCCTGTTCCAGCGTGCTGATCTGCGATTCGAGATTGCCCGCCTTGGCCGACTGACCGAGGGCGACGTTGATCTGCACCAGGTTATTCAAGGTCTCCAGATCACGCCGCAGCTCCACGCTCTGCCCCAACAGATCGAGGCTCTGCAGTTCAATGCGGGTGCCCTGGAATTCGCGATAGGAATCACGGACCAGATAGAAGTTGGTCACCAGCATCGGCACCAGGAACAGAACACTGATCAGGCTGAACTTCATGCCGAAGCTCAAGCGGTTCATCAGCGCGACGGCGGGATAGAGCAAGCTCTTCACTGGAAGTCTCCCTTGGTTTTCTTATTTTTATTCGCGGGCGCAGCCAGACAGCAGATAGCCACTATTGGGCGCTATCCGTATATAACTCAAATTTGGGGATGGTTTTGTAACTTAAGGTTAACGGGAAAGCTTCGCGGGCAAGCCTCGCTCCTACCGGGTTAAGGTGTCGTCTCTGTAGGAGCAA
>NZ_JBSVXG010000034.1:0-38914 GCF_054070595.1 Pseudomonas sp. SDO55104_S430
TGATTGACTGACCGCTATCGCGAGCAGGCTCGCTCCCACAGTTGTTTAGCTTGCGCAGTTTTTGTGGAAAGGGCTCAGCCCGCCGAATGGCTGCTGCGAATCCGCTTGCGCGCACTGCGTGTCAGGCGGATCGACAGCATCAGCGCCGCGCAACTCAAGCCCGCGATCAAACCTTCCCACAGCCCGCTCGGGCCGCTGGCCGGACCGAACAAGTCGGTCAACCCCAACACATAACCCACCGGCAAACCGATGCCCCAGTAGGCGAACAGCGTCAGGATCATCGTCACCCCAGTGTCCTGATAGCCACGCAGCGCGCCGGCGCAGATTACCTGGATGGCATCGGAGAACTGATACAGCGCGGCATACACGATCAGCATCGAAGCGATCTGGATCACCGTCCTGTCGGGGGTGTAGATCGAAGCGATCGGTTCGCGCAGCAACATGATCAGGCTGGCCGAGAACGCCGCGAACACCAGTGCCGCGCCCAGCCCGACCTTGGCCGCAAAACGCGCCTGATAAGGATTGCCGGCGCCCAGTGCCTGACCGACCCGCACGGTCACCGCCATCCCCAGGGAATACGGAATCATGAACAGCAGTGAACTGATGTTCAGAGCAATCTGGTGCCCGGCGACCACCGTCGGGCCGAGGCTGCCGATCAGCAGGGCGATGACCGCGAAGATGCTGGACTCGGCGAAAACGGCGATGCCGATCGGCAGGCCGATGCTCACCAAGCGCTTGATCACGGCCCATTGTGGACGATCGAATCGCGCCAGTACCCGGGTGCGGGCATAGAAGGGCGCCCAGAAAGTCCAGCCGGCCATGCTCAAGGCCATGAACCACATCACGATGCCGCTGGCCCAACCGCAACCGACGCCACCCAATGCGGGCAAGCCGAAATGGCCATAAATCAGCGCATAGTTGAGCGGGATGTTCAGCAACAGGCCGCACAGGCCGATGACCATGCTCGGGCGGGTGCGGCCCATGCCATCGCTGTAGCAGCGCAGTACGTAATAAAAGGCAATGCCGGGAAAACCGAAGGCGATGCCGTGCAGGTAGCCCATGCTCGGCTCGATCAACTGCGGATCGACCTTCATCCAGTGCAGGATCGGCTCGGCGCTGAGCAGCAGTCCGCTGCCGATCAATCCGACACAGAGCGCCAGCCACAGGGCCTGGCGCACCAGCGGAGCGATCTGCTCGAACTGCGCGGCGCCAAAACGCTGGGCAACCTTGGGGGTGGTGGCCAACAGCACGCCGGACATCAACAGGTAAACCGGAATCCAGATCGAGTTGCCCAGCGCCACCGAGGCCAGGTCCCGCGGGCTGACACGCCCGGCCATGACCGCGTCGACGAAGCCCATGGCCGTGGTGGCCAGCTGCGCGATCATGATCGGCACGGCGAGCCCGAGCAGGCCCTTGAGTTCGACGCGAACCGGCGTGGTGCGAATTTGGGTGGAAGTGTCAGTTACGGAATTCACAGGCAAAGCGTCCAGAGGATTTTGATGCGCAAGGCGGCGCATTCTACGCCTTGACGCAATGGTCAGGAAAAGACTGTGTTGGGGATTTGTAATCACGGCTCGCTCCCACAGTGGCGGGGGTGCGCGGCGGGCGTTATCCGCCTACACTGCCGATCCGCCAAAGGAGCCTGCCATGCTGATTGTTGCCGACGAAAATATCCCCCTGCTCGACGCCTTCTTCGAAGGTTTCGGCGAAATCCGGCGGGTGCCGGGGCGTTCCATCGACC
Organism: Pseudomonas sp. SDO55104_S430; assembly: GCF_054070595.1. Lineage (NCBI taxonomy): Bacteria > Pseudomonadati > Pseudomonadota > Gammaproteobacteria > Pseudomonadales > Pseudomonadaceae > Pseudomonas > Pseudomonas sp. SDO55104_S430. The sequence continues at coordinate 1,742 of NZ_JBSVXG010000034.1, forward strand.
GCGCCACCGTCGAGCAGGCCGATGTGCTGCTAGTGCGTTCGGTGACCAACGTCAACCGCGCACTGCTCGAGGGCAGCAACGTTCGCTTCGTCGGCACCTGCACCATCGGCACCGATCACCTGGATCTGGATTACTTCGCCCAGGCCGGCATCACCTGGTCCAGCGCGCCGGGCTGCAACGCCCGGGGCGTGGTCGACTATGTGCTCGGCAGCCTGCTGACCCTGGCCGAAATCGAAGGCGTCGACCTGACTCAACGCACCTACGGCGTGGTCGGGGCCGGTCAGGTCGGAGGGCGTCTGGTCAAGGTCCTGCAGGGCCTGGGCTGGAAAACCCTGGTCTGCGATCCACCACGGCAAGCCGCAGAAGGGGGCGATTACGTCAGCCTGGAACAGATCATCGAGCAATGCGACGTGATCAGCCTGCACACGCCGCTGACCAAAAAAGGCCCGCAGTCGACCTGGCATTTGTTCGACAAGAAGCAGCTGAACCGACTCAAACCCGGTGCCTGGATGATCAATGCCAGCCGCGGTCCGGTGGTCAACAACGCGGCTTTGCGCGATGTGCTGCTGGACCGGGAAGACCTGCAAGCAGTGCTGGACGTCTGGGAAGGCGAGCCGGAAGTCGATGCGGCGCTGGCCGATCTCTGTGTGTTGGCGACGGCGCATATTGCCGGCTACAGCCTCGACGGCAAGCAGCGGGGCACGGCGCAGATCTATCAGGCGTACTGTGATTTCCTCGGCCAGCCGGCCCGGGTCAATCTGAGCGATCTGCTGCCATCGCCATGGCTGTCACAAGTGACCCTGGACGCCGAAACCGACCCGGCCTGGGCGCTGGCTATGCTGTGCCGTGGCGTCTACGACCCGCGCCGTGACGACGCGGATTTCCGCCGCAGTCTGGTCGGTAGTGTCAGTCAGCAGCGGGCGGCTTTCGATGCCTTGCGCAAGAACTATCCGTCGCGCCGGGAAATCGATGGGTTGAAGGTGCGGATCGAAGGCGAGAGCCCGGCGTTGCACCAGATCGTTACGGCCCTCGGCGCAACAGCCCTGTAGGAGCCGGCTTGCCGGCGAAGGCGTATTCATTGGCACCGCACGTCCGTAAGTCCGCACGTCGGGGTATTGCCTTCGCTGGCAAGCCAGCTCCTACAGAAAATGCGGGCAATAAAAAACCCGGCCAACAAGGGCCGGGTTCAGAAGACGGTGGCTATATCACTTTTGTTCGGCAGGCTTGACCAATCGCTTGTCCAGATCGCGGCAGGCTTTCTGGATCATGTCTTCAGTGATCGGTACTTCGCGCCCGTCCTTATCGATAATCGAGCAACCCAGAGACTGGTGTGGCTGCGTGCGGATCACTTCAATTTTGTCTTCGCTGCTGTTTTGCAAGGACATGGCCTGTCTCCTCTTCAGGTTGTGTGCCTAATGTAGAACCGTCAGGTGACCGGGCTGTGACAACTCCCTTCGATCAAATCATGGCGGCAACACCAGTCCACCAGAAATAACTCGACGTTGCTACCCGGACTTTAGATCGATAACGACTAGGGTCTGGTATAGCCGGTCATAATTAACCTGACTCATTGTGATTCACCGAGTTCCGCTCCGTTGAGCGGGTGCACGGTGAACCTGTCAATTGTTCCTGTTGGATGATGCCGATGCTTTCAGTTCGCCACCGCCGCGCCCTTCGCCTCGCCAGCCGCTTCATCGCGCCGTATCGCTGGCACGCCCTTGGTGCCTTGCTCGCTTTGATCGTCACGGCGGGCATCACCCTCTCCATGGGGCAGGGCATTCGCTTGCTGGTGGATCAGGGTTTCATGACCCAGTCACCGCACTTGCTCAATCAATCCATCGGCTTGTTCATGCTGCTGGTGATGGGCCTGGCGGTGGGCACCTTCGCACGGTTTTACCTGGTGTCTTGGATCGGCGAGCGCTGCGTCGCCGACATCCGCCAGCGGGTATTCAACCATCTGATTTATCTGCATCCGGGTTTCTACGAAAACAATCGCAGCTCGGAAATCCAGTCACGCCTGACCGCCGACACCACGTTGCTGCAATCGGTGATCGGCTCTTCGCTGTCGATGTTCCTGCGCAACCTGTTGATGGTCATCGGCGGGATCGTCCTGCTATTTGTCACCAACCCCAAGCTCACCAGCATCGTGGTCGTCGCCTTGCCTCTAGTCATCGCGCCGATCCTGATCTTCGGCCGACGGGTGCGCAATCTGTCGCGGCTGAGCCAGGACCGTATCGCCGACATCGGCAGCTACGTCTCGGAAACCCTCGGCCAGATCAAGACCGTGCAGGCCTACAACCATCAGGCGCAGGACGAGCAACGTTTTGCCGCGACCGTGGAAGAGGCGTTCAACACCGCGCGTAAACGTATTTTTCAACGTGCCTGGCTGATCACCCTGGTGATCCTGTTGGTGCTGGGCGCCGTGGGCGTGATGCTCTGGGTGGGCGGCATGGACGTGATTGCCGGGCGGATTTCCGCGGGCGAGCTGGCGGCGTTCGTTTTCTACAGCCTGATCGTGGGCAGTGCGTTCGGCACCTTGAGCGAGGTGATCGGCGAATTGCAGCGGGCGGCAGGGGCGGCGGAAAGAATCGCGGAGTTGCTGCGTTCGGAAAACATCATCGTGCCGCCGGCCAGCGACCTGGTGAAGCTGCCTGCGCGGGTGCAAGGCCATCTGCAACTGCAGGATGTGCGCTTTTCCTACCCGTCACGTCCGGAAAGCTATGCGGTCGATGGTTTGAGCCTCACGGTCAGGGCCGGTGAGACACTGGCGCTGGTCGGGCCGTCCGGTGCTGGCAAGTCGACGGTGTATGACTTGTTGCTGCGTTTCTACGACCCCGCCGAAGGGCGACTTCTGCTCGATGGCGTGCCACTGACGCAACTCGATCCACTGGACCTGCGTCGCTGCTTCGCCCTGGTCTCGCAAACCCCGGCGCTGTTTTTCGGCAGCATCGAAGACAACATCCGCTACGGTAAGCCGACGGCGACTTTGGAAGAAATTCAGGAAGCGGCAAAAATCGCCTACGCCCATGACTTCATCCAGGCCATGCCCAACGGATATCAGACGCATCTGGGGGATGGCGGGCTTGGTTTGTCCGGTGGTCAGCGCCAACGACTCGCCATCGCCCGGGCGCTGCTGGTGGATGCGCCGATTCTGTTGCTCGACGAAGCGACCAGCGCCCTTGATGCCCAGAGCGAACACCTGATTCAGCAGGCGCTGCCTAGCCTCATGAAAAACCGCACCACCCTGGTCATCGCCCATCGACTGGCGACCGTCAAGAATGCCGATCGCATTGCCGTCATGGATCAAGGGAAACTGGTAGCGGTGGGGACGCATCAGGAGTTGATTGCCAGTAATGCGCTGTATGCGCGATTGGCGGCGTTGCAGTTCAGTGATGGCAAAAGTGAACTCGATCTTCACCTGTAGGAGCTGCCGCAGGCTGCGATCTTCTGATCTTGAAAGATCGCAGCCTCGTTTCACTCGACAGCTCCTACATGGGCAGGGCGTTTAACGATTACTGATCATCAAAATACCGTTCATGCCAATCCACCAGCGGCTGCGGCGAATTGAGTTTCTGCCCGTAGATCACCGAATAAGACAGCACGTTCTGCACATACTGCCGCGTCTCGTCGAACGGAATGCTTTCCACCCACACGTCGAAACTCAGGTGGTCCGCGCCGCGCAGCCATTGGCGAACACGGCCGGGGCCGGCGTTGTAGGCGGCGGAGGCGAGGACGCGGTTGCCGTTGAACTGACTGTGGACCTGGCTCAGGTAAGCGGCGCCGAGCTGGATGTTCTTGTCCGGGTCGAACAGTTGCTGCGGCGAGGCGTAGGGAATGCTGAACTTGCGCGAAGTTTCCTTGGCGGTGGCGGGCATCAGTTGCATCAGACCGGAGGCACCGACACCGGAGCGGGCGTCGTCCATGAAGGCACTTTCCTGACGGGTAATGGCGAACACCCAGCTCGAGTGCAGACCGCGATTCTTCGCTTCACGCACCAGTGTGTTGCGGTAGGCCATCGGGAAACGGATGTCCAGATCATCCCAGTACTGGGCCTGACTGATGGTGCGAATCGCCGGGAAATACCATTTCAGGTCGTAGGCCAGTTTCGCCTGGGCGACCATCTCGTCACGACTGAAGTGGCGGCTGACGTGATACCACTCGCGACGACCGTCGACGATCTGCCCGCGGGCATGGAATTCCAGGGCGCGACGAATGCCAGGGGTGTTCCGCACCTTATTGATGGTGGCCTGGCTCAGCACCAGTGGCTTGTTGAGTAGCGAATAAGGCGATTGCGAACGGTCGGCGGCAAGAAAGCCGTAGAAGTCGCGCTCGCGAGCGAGGTTCTTGTAGAGAGTTTGGACTTCTGGATTCTGCGGCTGCGCCAGTTCCAGACTACGGGCCTGCCAGTAGCGCCAGCGATTGGTGGTGGCCAGGTCCTGAGGGAGGCGACGGGTCAGCTGATAGGCATCATCCCAACGAGCCAGGCGCAGGAGCAGGCGCATGCGCCATTCGGACACCGTGTTGTCGCGCAACTCCGGGTCGTACTTGGTCATCATGTCCAGCGCGCGGGCGTCGAAGCGGCGAGCGAGGGTCAGGCCGATTTCCCGGGCGATCGCCACTTTTTCATCGCGGGAGAAGTGCATGCTGCTGGCGTAGCTGTCGAGCAGGTTCATGGCCCGGTCCGGGTCCTGCCGGGCGAGACGGCGCAGGCCAAGGCTGACTACGTCCGACATCGCCTCGTCCGGCGGCGTGAAGCGCGACGGCTGATTGAGCAGTTCGGGATTCTGCGCCACGTCGATCAGCAGACGACCGCGAGGGGCGAGGGTGGTCAGGCCGTTTACCAGGCTGGTGGCCAGCGGGTAGTTGCGCGTCTGGGCTGCAAGCTTGGTGCGCTCCCAGCGTTTCTGTTCGGTCAATTGGCCTTCGGCGGCCCACATTCCGAACAACGCATCACAGGCTGCTGGCTGGGATTTGCCGGTCAGCCAGAGCTTGTTGGCGTTGGCGTAACCTTCGGCCTTGAGGTTGTGGCTGATCTGGTACTGCGCGTTCAGGCAGTCCAGTTCAGTGAAGTTCATCTTCGGGTCGTAATACTTGACGAAGGTCGCCCAGTCGCCGCGATCCGCCAGCCAGCGCAACCAGCGCAGCTTCATCCAGTTGGCCTGGGGCAGGTCGCCGTGTTCGGCGAGGAATTTTTCGATTTCGGCATTGCTCGCGGTTTTCAGGCGCGCGGTCAGCTCGTCATAGGCCAGGTAAGGTTCCAGCGGATAGTCGGCCAGGGCCTGGCTGTAACGGAAATAAGGACCGGTGTCGCCCTTGGCCAGGGCGCGTTTGGCTTCATCGTAATACTGGCGTTGGGTGGACAGATCCACTGCCTGGGCGGATTGAACGGCAGCGGCAGAAAGTAAAAAACACGACAAAAGATTGAAAAGGCGACTGCGCATGAGACGTCCGGACAGAAAAACCATGACAAGTGTCGACGATGCCGGCACTGAATTATCCGTAGCTTAGCCTTTTGCCAGCAGCCGGTGAAAGGTTTGCGGACCTGTCTGCATCAGTTCGCAACATTTGTACTGCAGAGTGCTTCGACAGTGAAATTGCCGGCCTTCTGAAGCCTCGATTCAGGTAGAATGCGCGCCCGGTTTTTGGAGAAGCTCATGACCCTGCTCAAATTCAGCGATGTGTCCCTTGCTTTCGGCGCTATGCCGTTGTTGGACAAGGTGTCCTGGCAGATCGCCCGTGGAGAGCGGGTGTGCATCATCGGCCGCAACGGCACTGGCAAGTCCAGCATGATGAAGCTCGTCAAGGGCGACCAGAAGCCCGATGACGGCTCCGTTTGGCGCATGCCCGGGCTCAAGATCGGCGAATTGCCGCAAGAATTGCCGGTAGCCGACGAGCGGACGGTGTTCGACGTCGTGGCTGCGGGCCTGGACGGTGTCGGTGCGCTGCTGGCCGAATATCACCACCTGAGCCAGAACATCGTCACCGACGCCGATCTGGAAAAGCTGATGCACGTCCAGCACGACCTCGAAGCCCGTGACGGCTGGCGTCTGCAGACCCTGGTCGACAGCACCCTCAGCCGCCTGCAACTGCCGGCCGACAAGACCCTCGCCGAACTGTCCGGCGGCTGGCGTCGTCGCGTGCTGCTGGCCCAGGCTCTGGTGTCCGAGCCGGATCTGCTGCTGCTCGACGAACCGACCAACCACCTGGACATCGGCGCCATCGCCTGGCTCGAAGAAGCGCTGAAGGATTTCCAGGGCGCCGTGCTGTTCATCACCCACGACCGTTCCTTCCTGCAAAACCTCGCGACCCGCATCCTCGAACTGGATCGCGGCGGGCTGATTGACTGGAACGGCGACTACGCCAGCTTCCTGGTGCATAAAGAAGCAGAGCTGGCCGCTGAAGCCACCGCCAACGCGCTGTTCGACAAGCGCCTGGCCCAGGAAGAAGTGTGGATTCGCCAGGGCATCAAGGCCCGGCGTACCCGTAACGAAGGCCGAGTTCGCGCCCTCAAGGCCCTGCGCGTCGAGCGCAGCGAGCGTCGTGAGCGTACCGGCAAGGCCAACATTCAGTTGGACACGGCGGAAAAATCCGGCAAGCAGGTAATGGTGCTGGAGAACGTGAGCTTCGCCCACCCGGACGGTCCGTTCCTGATCAAGGATTTCTCCATGGTCCTGCAGCGCGGCGACCGTATCGGTCTGCTCGGCGCCAACGGTACCGGCAAGACCACGCTGCTCAAACTGATGCTCAGCGGCTTGCAGCCCACCAGCGGCAAGGTGGAAGAGGGCACGAAGATCGACGTGGCCTACTTCGACCAGCTGCGTCACCAGCTGGATCTGGAAAAAACCGTGATCGACAACGTCGCCGAAGGTCGCGACTTCATCGACATCGACGGCCAGAGCCGCCACGTGCTGAGCTATCTCGGCGACTTCCTGTTCAGCCCGCAGCGTGCCCGCACGCCGGTCAAGGCGTTGTCAGGTGGTGAGCGTGCCCGTCTGTTGCTGGCCAAGCTGTTCAGCAAGCCGGCGAACCTGCTGGTCCTCGACGAACCGACCAACGACCTCGACGTTGAAACCCTGGAACTGTTGGAAGAAGTGTTGCTGACTTTCAGCGGCACCGTATTGATGGTCAGCCACGACCGGGCATTCCTTGATAACGTGGTGACCAGCACCCTGGTGTTCGAAGGCGAAGGCAAGATTCGCGAGTACGTCGGCGGTTACCAGGACTGGCTGCGTCAGGGCGGCTCGCCGCGCCTGTTGGGCGTGACGGAAAGCAAGTCCGGCAAAGCCGATTTGAACTCCGCGATCGTCAAGGCTGAACCGGCACCGGTTGCGCCAGTTGCCGAAGCACCGGCGGCAAAGAAGAAGCTCAGCTACAAGTTGCAGCGTGAACTGGAAGCGTTGCCAGGGCAGATTGACGACATGGAGCAGCAGATCGCTGCCGTTGAAGCGCAGATGGCGGATGCCGGTTTCTATCTGCGTCCGGCGACCGAGACAGCTGCGGTGATCGCTCAGCTGGCGCAGTTGCAGGCTGAACTCGACGTGATGGTCGAGCGCTGGGCCGAACTGGATGCGTGATTGATCCGGCCATGAAAAAGCCCGGCGTTCAGCGATGAGCGCCGGGCTTTTTCACGTCTGACCCGATCCCTGTATCTGTAGGAGCCGAGCTTGCTCGCGATGGTCGCCAACGATGACGCTGGCTACCTGAAACCCCGCGGTGCTCTGTCTACCATCGCGAGCGTGCTCGCTCCTACAGAGGTCGAGATCAGTTTTTGCTTTGCAGGCGCACCGCCAGCACATCGCAAGGCGCGCCGTGCAGGACGTCATTGGCGGTAGAGCCCAGCAGTAATGCCAGGCCATGTCGGCCGTGACTGCCCACCACGATCATGTCGCAGTTATGTTCCTTGGCCAGGTGGTGAATCTCCTGGCGCGGCTGGCCGTAGGTCAGGTGACAGTTTTCCCGGGAAAGCTCCGGATACTTCACGATCAGGCGATCGAGGCGCTCCTTGGCCTGGTCGAACTGCTGCTGTTGCAGTTGTGACAGGTCCATCGGCACGTCACCGCCAAAGGCCATGGCCATTGGCTCGACGATGTGAACCATGGACAATTTTGCGCCGTTGCCGACCGCCAGTTCGCGAGCGCGGTGGATGACAGGGTCGCACTCTTCGGTGAGATCTACAGCGACCAGAATATGATCGTAGGGCATGAGGTGCTCCTCCTGAGAAACGCAATATTGGTAAGTATGGCTGGTTTCAAGCGCATTGGTTCCAAAGTGACTCAATCCGCTCATTCAAAATCGGGAGTACAGATATGACGGTCTGGATAGTGGTGTCAATCCTGCTGGTGGTTCTCAGCCCCCTGGCATGGTTGCGCCCCTCGCGCCATCAGAGTGGTCGCATGGCCCTGCGCATGGAAGCGCGACGCATCGGCCTGGCAATGCAACTCGCCCCTCAGGAATGGCCGCACTGGCTCAGTCAGGAGCCGCCAAACCCGTGTGCGCAGTACCACCGGCCCAGACGCGGTACCCAGCCGGCCTGCTGGAGTTTCTGGCAAAAATCACCGGGCTTGTGGGTGAACCAGTGGCAGGAGCCTTGCGAGGATCGGGCGCTGCTCGATCATTTCGAAAAGTTTCCGGGCAATGTCTACAAGGTCGAGGCCGACAAACAGATGATCGCCCTGTATTGGGGCGAGAAGGGCGAGGCCGAGGTCTTGCAGCACATCGATGCCACTCTCAAGGCATTGGCGTAGCAGACCCCTGTAGGAGCGAGCATGCTCGCGATGGACGTCAACGATAACGCTGGGAGCCTGATGCCCCGCGGTGTAGCGTCCACCATCGCGAGCAAGCTCGCTCCTACACAAAGCAGAAAGCGAAAATAAAAAGCCCGACAACATCATCGGGCGGGATGGCCAGGCAGGCCGGTAAATTAATTTTGTTTCATCTCGCGTCCGGCATTCGCCAGTGGCGTACAAATCCCTTCTGAGGTTTCGCCAGCGTAGCTTGTTAAATAAAGGCTGCCGCGAATTAGGGCGACTTTTCTAATGATTGATCCTATGAATGTCTCTACATGCAAACGCATGTTTTAGGTCGTTGTCCTACAGAAATGACCGCAAAGTCGCATTTCAACCCGCATTTTGGGCGATTGACAATTGGCGGAAATTCCGTGAAGGTGGCGTACCCAAATCAAACGGGCGTATGAATTGAGCGTTTGTTTTTAAACCGCTCCTACAGAATCCCGACTATCGCGTTGGCGGGTGTGCCGGGTGGATAGGCGTAGCATCGACGAAAGACGTCCCTGCCAGCCCTTCGCCTGCTTCCGACGTGTACTGTTCAGCTTCCATATCGTGGAGATCAGTTGATGATTTACGAAGGTAAAGCCATCACGGTTAAGGCTCTTGAAAGTGGTATCGTCGAACTGAAGTTCGACCTCAAGGGTGAGTCCGTCAACAAGTTCAACCGTCTAACCCTGAACGAACTGCGTCAGGCCGTGGACGCCATCAAGGCAGATGCTTCGATCAAGGGCGTGATCGTCAGCAGTGGCAAGGACGTGTTCATCGTCGGCGCCGACATCACCGAATTTGTCGAGAACTTCAAGCTGCCGGATGCAGAGCTGGTTGCTGGCAATTTGGAAGCCAACAAGATTTTCAGCGATTTCGAAGACCTCAACGTTCCGACCGTTGCCGCGATCAATGGCATTGCGCTGGGTGGCGGTCTGGAAATGTGCCTGGCCGCGGACTACCGCGTCATGTCCACCAACGCCAAGATCGGCCTGCCGGAAGTCAAGCTGGGCATCTACCCGGGCTTCGGCGGTACCGTGCGCATGCCGCGTCTGATCGGTGTCGACAACGCCATCGAATGGATTGCCGCCGGCAAGGAAAACCGTGCCGAAGACGCGCTGAAAGTCGGCGCCGTCGATGCCGTGGTTGCCCCTGAGAAATTGCAGGAAGCTGCGCTGGAACTGATCAAGCGCGCCATTTCCGGCGAGTTCGATTACAGGGCCAAGCGCCAGCCGAAGCTGGAAAAGCTCAAGCTCAACGCCATCGAGCAAATGATGGCTTTCGAAACCGCCAAGGGTTTCGTAGCCGGTCAGGCGGGTCCTAACTACCCGGCACCGGTCGAAGCGATCAAGACCATCCAGAAAGCCGCGAACTTCGGTCGTGACAAGGCGCTGGAAGTCGAAGCCGCCGGTTTCGTGAAGCTGGCCAAGACCCCGGCTGCACAAAGCCTGATCGGTCTGTTCCTGAACGATCAGGAACTGAAGAAAAAGGCCAAGGCCTACGACGAAATCGCCAAGGACGTGAAGCAGGCCGCCGTATTGGGCGCCGGCATCATGGGTGGCGGTATCGCTTATCAGTCGGCTTCCAAAGGCACGCCGATCCTGATGAAGGACATCAACGAGCACGGTATCGAGCAGGGGCTGGCCGAAGCCGCCAAACTGCTGGTTGGTCGTGTCGAAAAAGGCCGCATGACCGCCGCGAAAATGGCTGAAGTGCTCAACGGCATTCGCCCGACCCTGTCCTACGGTGATTTCGGTCACGTGGACCTGGTGGTTGAAGCGGTCGTCGAGAACCCTAAGGTCAAGCAAGCCGTTCTGGCCGAAGTCGAATCCCAGGTCAAGGAAGGCACCATCCTCGCTTCCAACACCTCGACCATTTCCATCAGCCTGCTGGCCAAGGCCCTCAAGCATCCGGAAAACTTCGTCGGCATGCACTTCTTCAACCCGGTGCACATGATGCCGCTGGTGGAAGTGATCCGTGGCGAGAAGTCCAGCGAACTGGCCGTTGCCACCACCGTTGCCTACGCCAAGAAAATGGGCAAGAACCCGATCGTGGTCAACGACTGCCCGGGCTTCCTGGTCAACCGCGTCCTGTTCCCGTACTTCGGCGGTTTCGCCAAACTGGTCAGCGCCGGTGTCGACTTCGTGCGCATCGACAAGGTCATGGAAAAATTCGGCTGGCCGATGGGCCCGGCGTACCTGATGGACGTGGTCGGCATCGACACCGGCCACCACGGTCGCGACGTCATGGCTGAAGGTTTCCCTGACCGCATGAAAGACGACACTCGTTCGGCTGTAGACGCGCTGTACGAAGCCAATCGTCTGGGTCAGAAGAACGGCAAGGGTTTCTACGCCTACGAGGCCGACAAGAAGGGCAAGCAGAAGAAAGTCGTCGATCCGTCGGTGCTTGAAGTGCTCAAGCCAGTTGTCTTCGAACAGCGTGAAGTCACTGACGAAGACATCATCAACTGGATGATGATCCCGCTGTGCCTGGAAACCGTACGCTGCCTGGAAGACGGCATCGTCGAAACCGCCGCCGAAGCCGACATGGGTCTGGTCTACGGTATTGGTTTCCCTCCATTCCGTGGCGGTGCGCTGCGCTACATCGATTCGATCGGTGTGGCCGAGTTCGTTGCCCTGGCTGACCAGTACGCTGATTTGGGCGCGCTGTACCACCCGACCGCGAAGCTGCGCGAAATGGCCAAGAACGGCCAGAGCTTCTTCGGTTAAGCGCCCCCAACTAGAGTGAGAGTGAACTTATGAGCTTGAATCCTAGAGACGTCGTGATTGTCGACTTCGGTCGTACTCCGATGGGCCGCTCCAAGGGCGGCATGCACCGCAACACCCGTGCCGAAGACATGTCGGCGCACCTGATCAGCAAAGTGCTGGAACGCAATACCAAGATCGACCCGAACGAAGTCGAGGACGTGATCTGGGGTTGCGTGAACCAGACCCTGGAGCAGGGCTGGAACATCGCGCGCATGGCGTCGCTGATGACCCAGATCCCGCACACCTCGGCCGCCCAGACCGTCAGCCGTCTGTGTGGCTCGTCCATGAGCGCCCTGCACACCGCTGCGCAGGCGATCATGACCGGCAACGGTGACGTTTTCGTCGTTGGTGGCGTCGAGCATATGGGCCACGTGAGCATGATGCACGGTGTCGATCCGAACCCGCACATGTCGCTGTACGCGGCAAAAGCTTCGGGCATGATGGGCCTCACCGCGGAAATGCTCGGCAAAATGCACGGCATTACCCGCGAACAGCAGGACGCCTTTGGTCTGCGCTCCCACCAACTCGCCCACAAGGCGACCGTGGAAGGCAAGTTCAAGGACGAAATCATCCCGATGCAGGGCTATGACGAGAACGGTTTCCTGAAACTGTTCGACTACGACGAAACCATTCGTCCGGAAACTACCCTGGAAAGCCTGGCGACTCTGAAGCCGGCGTTCAACCCTAAAGGTGGTACCGTGACTGCCGGTACTTCGTCGCAGATCACCGATGGTGCTTCGTGCATGATCGTGATGTCGGCGCAGCGTGCACAGGACCTGGGGATCCAGCCGATGGCGGTGATCCGTTCGATGGCAGTGGCAGGTGTGGATCCGGCGATCATGGGCTATGGTCCAGTACCGGCTACACAAAAAGCACTGAAGCGCGCAGGCCTTGCTATCAACGATATCGACTTCTTCGAGCTCAACGAAGCTTTCGCCGCACAGGCCCTGCCAGTGCTGAAAGACCTGAAAGTGCTCGACAAGATGAACGAGAAGGTTAACCTGCACGGCGGCGCGATCGCCCTGGGTCACCCGTTCGGTTGCTCAGGTGCCCGTATCTCCGGCACTTTGCTCAATGTGATGAAGCAAAATGGCGGTACCCTCGGGGTAGCCACCATGTGCATTGGCCTCGGCCAGGGCATCACCACCGTCTTCGAACGCGTTTAAGCGAGTCGTTGACGGAAGCCGGGGCCAAGTGCCCCGGTTTTTGTTTTTCCGGGTTTAATTTGTTTTTATTTTGAAAAAATTTGAGTGAGGGCCGAAGCATGCCGATACAACCAGGGCTCTACCAACATTACAAAGGTCCGCAGTACCGCGTATTCAGTGTCGCGCGGCATTCCGAGACCGAGGAAGAAGTGGTCTTTTACCAAGCCCTGTATGGCGATTACGGCTTTTGGGTACGTCCCTTGAGCATGTTCCTGGAGTCGGTCGAAGTTGACGGCGAGCAGGTGCCACGCTTTGCTTTGGTGCAGGCCGAAGAGAGTGTTTTTAACAAGCCATGAGCTGAGTGCGCGCAAAACCCTGCGCTTGACCTCACCTTGTAGCCACTATATATAGCGGTGCCGCGTCAGGCGCCAACCGCCTTTCACTTCTAGAATTCAGGAATTTTCTGATCCATGGGCAAATCGCTGGTCATTGTGGAATCCCCGGCTAAGGCCAAGACCATCAACAAGTATCTGGGCAACCAATACGTGGTGAAGTCGAGTATCGGCCATATCCGAGACCTGCCCACCAGCGGTTCGGCTAGCGCCGCCAAAGAGCCTGCCGCCAAGCGCGGCAAGGCTGCTGGGGGCGAAGCGCCGGCGCTGTCGCCGAAAGAAAAGGCACGCAAGCAGCTGGTCGCTCGCATGGGGGTCGATCCCGATCATGGCTGGAAAGCCAAGTACGAGATCCTTCCAGGCAAGGAAAAGGTCATCGAAGAGCTGCGCCGGCTCGCCAAGGATGCTGACACCATCTATCTCGCAACCGACTTGGATCGCGAGGGGGAAGCCATTGCCTGGCACCTGCGCGAAGCCATCGGTGGGGACGACAGCCGCTACAAGCGGGTGGTGTTCAACGAAATCACCAAGAAAGCCATCCAGGAAGCCTTCTCCGAGCCTGGCGAGCTGGACATCGACCGTGTAAACGCCCAGCAGGCGCGTCGTTTCCTCGACCGCGTTGTGGGTTACATGGTTTCGCCGCTGCTCTGGGCCAAGATCGCTCGCGGCCTGTCTGCCGGTCGCGTGCAGTCGGTTGCGGTAAAGCTGGTGGTCGAGCGTGAGCGTGAAATCCGCGCGTTCATCCCGGAAGAGTACTGGGAAGTCCACGCTGACCTGGGCACCGCCAAAGGCGCATCCGTGCGTTTCGAAGTCGCTCGCGAGAAAGGCGAAGCCTTCAAGCCGCTGAACGAAGCCCAGGCCATGGCCGCGCTGGAAAAGCTCAAGGCTTCCAGCTACAGCATCGTCAAGCGTGAAGACAAACCGACCAGCAGCAAGCCGTCGGCACCGTTCATTACCTCCACCCTGCAACAGGCCGCGAGCAACCGCCTGGGCTTCGGTGTGAAGAAAACCATGATGATGGCCCAGCGTCTGTACGAAGCCGGCTACATCACTTATATGCGTACGGACTCCACCAACCTCTCGGCCGATGCCGTGGCGATGGCGCGTACTTATATTGAAGACGAATTCGGCAAGAAGTACCTGCCCGAAACTCCGAACGTCTACAGCAGCAAGGAAGGCGCACAAGAGGCTCACGAAGCGATTCGTCCTTCCGACGCCAATACCACGCCGGCCAAGCTGTCGGGCATGGAGCGCGATGCCGAGCGTCTCTACGAGCTGATCTGGCGCCAGTTCCTCGCTTGCCAGATGTTGCCTGCGCAATACCTGTCGACTACGGTCACCGTCGCTGCCGGCGACTTCGAGCTGCGTGCCAAGGGCCGTATCCTCAAGTTCGACGGCTACACCCGCGTGATGCCGCAAATCGCCAAGCCGGGCGATGATGACGTGCTGCCGGACATGGCCCAGGGCGATGCGATGAAGCTGATCCAGCTTGATCCGACCCAGCACTTCACCAAGCCGCCGGCGCGTTACTCCGAAGCCAGCCTGGTCAAGGAGATGGAAAAGCGCGGTATCGGTCGTCCTTCGACCTATGCGGCGATCATTTCCACCATCCAGGACCGCGGCTACGTGGCGCTGCACAACCGTCGTTTCTACTCGGAAAAGATGGGCGACATTGTCACCGAGCGTCTGGCCGAGAGCTTCTCCAACCTGATGGACTACGGCTTCACCGCCGGCATGGAAGAGCACCTCGATGACGTGGCCCAGGGCGAACGCGACTGGAAGAACGTACTGGACGAGTTCTACGGCGACTTCAAGAAGAAGCTCGAAGTGGCCGAGAGCCCGGACAACGGCATGCGTGCCAACCAGCCGGTCATGACCGACATTCCGTGCACCACCTGCGGTCGTCCGATGCAGATCCGTACCGCGTCGACCGGCGTGTTCCTCGGCTGCTCGGGCTACAGCCTGCCACCGAAAGAGCGCTGCAAGGCCACCGTCAACCTGGTGCCGGGCGATGAAATCGCCGCGGACGACGAAGGTGAGTCGGAATCGCTGGTACTGCGTGGCAAACACCGTTGCCCGATCTGCAGCACGGCGATGGATGCCTATCTGCTCGACGAGAAGCGCAAGCTGCACATCTGCGGTAACAACCCGGATTGCGCAGGCTACGAGATCGAGGAGGGCACTTATCGCATCAAGGGCTATGAAGGCCCGAGCCTGGAATGCGACAAGTGTGGCAGCGAGATGCAACTCAAGACCGGTCGTTTCGGCAAGTTCTTCGGTTGCACCAACCCGACCTGCAAGAACACCCGCAAACTGCTGAAGAGCGGTGATGCGGCGCCGCCGAAGATGGACCCGGTGAAGATGCCTGAGCTGAAATGCGAAAAGGTCAACGACACCTACATCCTGCGCGACGGTGCTTCCGGCCTGTTCCTGGCAGCCAGCCAGTTCCCGAAAAACCGCGAGACCCGTGCGCCGCTGGTGTCCGAGATCATCCCGCACAAGGACGAGATCGATCCGAAGTATCACTTCCTGTGTGAAGCACCGAAGA
This sequence comes from Pseudomonas sp. SDO55104_S430, assembly GCF_054070595.1. Classification (NCBI taxonomy): domain Bacteria; kingdom Pseudomonadati; phylum Pseudomonadota; class Gammaproteobacteria; order Pseudomonadales; family Pseudomonadaceae; genus Pseudomonas; species Pseudomonas sp. SDO55104_S430. The sequence goes on from NZ_JBSVXG010000034.1 coordinate 17,366, forward strand.
AAGATCCGGATGGCCTGCCTGCGGTGATCCGCTACAGCCGCAAGACCAAGGAGCAATACGTGCAGACCGAAGTCGACGGCAAGCCGACCGGCTGGAAAGCGTATTACGACGGTGGCAAGTGGACCGTTGAAGACAAGCGGCCTGCCGCAAAGTCTTGATCTGAGCTGAACCGAAAAGGCCGCATGTCACCATGCGGCCTTTTTTTGCGCTTGCGGTGGACTCGGTTGATCCCCGACACTGTTCGACCTGCGTGATGCATCATTTCGTTGTGGAGGCTGCCGTCATGGCCCACGAACTCTATACCCGTACCAACCAGAAGATTTATTTTGCCGGCCTTTCGCTGGAAGCGCTGGCCAAGGCTGAAGAGGCGCGGTCGATGAATTCCCTGGCGCTGATTCAGGCGGGTCGCGAATCGGCGTTGTTTCATCTGTATGGCGCCCTGTTGGGTCTGTGCCATGAAATCGCCGGGTTCTATCGCCTGCCACAGGCCAATTCCCAGCGCGCGGAAACGCTGCTGACTCGGGAAGTGCTGGAAACCATCGCCATTCCCGAATTGGCCGAGATGATCGAGCTGGCCAACAATCCAGAAACCTGGCTGGCCAGACTGCTCGCGGCCCACTCGGCGCTGTTCCAGCCGCCTCGTGCGCCCCGCAAGCCCAAGGGCGACGTCACGCAGCCTTTGATTCAGGCGGTGAACCTCGACGAAGAAGAAACGCCCGATGAGTTGAGCCGTGAAGAACTGGAGAGCTGGCGCCAGAACCTCAAGAGCCTGGCGCTGCGTTTTCGAGAAGGCTTGAACGAATGCTGAGGGTCAGGGGTCTTTGACGGGCGGCACGCAAAGGCTGCCATTCGAGGGAAGAGAGTTGTCGGAAATTTCTCTTCGTGGTGGCAGCTGGTCAAGATCCCGAGCGAAGCCCGATTGATGGCTATATAATCCCCGCCTTTCCTGGAGAACACACCTTTATGCCAACGTCCTTTTTAGAAATTGTCGAGTTACCAGACGGCCGAATCGAGCTGCGCAGGGCCGAGGACGAGGGTTCTCTGGTTACTTTGGATTTCTCGGAGGATGCCAAGGCGTTCCTGCAAGGCCAGCATGTCGAAGTCGCCAAGGCGATGCTGAGCGTTGGTGTGCAGATGGCCGGGCGCCTGGTTGAAGGCGAACTGGAAAAAGATGAGGGGCCGCGGGTCCTGCACTGATCCCGCCCGTCGGTTTCTGCCAATACCGCCACAGATCGGCTTCTCTGCCCCAGGAGAAGCCCTGCGCCGTTTCAGGCGCGACGTTAACCCAATCGAATATTCAGGCTTTGTGCGTCCCCGGTCCGGGCGGCGCTGATCAGTTGTTGGCGCGCGCTGGTGCTCAGCGGGTTGAGCCAGCTGACGACTGTATGACTGCGACCGAGACGCAAGGCTTCGCAGGTCAATTGCTGGGCGCTCTGGGTGCCACTCGGTTGCAGCAGCAGGATGCGTTCGCGATTGAGGCCGGCATCCCGAAGCCACGCCTGGGTCACGCTGGCGGGCGGGGCGATCAGGGTCAGCCAGCGTGCGTCCTTGTCCTGGCTCAGTTCCCTGAGGATCGGGGCCAGCAGGTTCAGGCAATTCCCCGCCGCACCACGTAGAGACAGCTCACTGAAGACCTCGGGTTCGGCGCTCCAGGGCGACTCGACCACTTCCTCCAGGATCGGCGCCAGAGGCTGGGCCAGGAATGCCTCGAACAGCAACGGCAGTTGGGCTTGCTGTGGTGATGTGTGCGGGAAATGCATAAAGCCTCCGTTAGCGGCGAATGACGCCGACACTCAAACCTTCGATCACCAGATCCTGATCCTTGAGGTTCACTTCGATAGGGGCGAGTTCCGGGTTCTCGGCGATCAGCCAGACCTTGCTGCCGTCACGCTTGAAGCGCTTGACGGTCACTTCATCGCCGATGCGCGCGACCACGATCTGGCCGTTGCGGGCCTCGCGAGTGGTGTGCACGGCCAGCAGGTCACCGTCGAAAATGCCCACGTCCTTCATGCTCATGCCGTGCACTCGCAACAGATAGTCGGCGCGGGGATGAAAGAAGGAAGGATTGATGTTGCAGGACTCTTCGACGTGCTGCTGGGCCAGGATCGGTGCGCCGGCAGCTACGCGTCCGATGATGGGCAGGGTGGAGTCGTCGGCCTTGGCTTCTAGGCCAGGGATACGGATGCCGCGGGACGCGCCCGGGGTCATTTCGATGGCGCCCTTGCGGGCCAGCGCCTTGAGGTGTTCTTCAGCAGCGTTTGGCGATTTGAAACCCAGTTCCTGAGCGATTTCCGCGCGGGTCGGAGGGTAGCCGTTGTCTTCCAGGCAGCGTTTGATGAAAGCCAGAATCTCGGCTTGGCGTGGCGTCAGCTTTAGCATATTGATCGCTCTGTTTTTTTATACAGTGACTGGGATTATATACAGTGAAGCGGTCTTGGCAATGCCCCTTTTTCTCCAGGCTGCCGGACGGTCGAGAAACCGGTGGATGGAAGCTTTGCGGTTGTATGGTTAAATGTCTGACCGACCATTCCCAAAACGAACTGCCAGACTTGACAAGACATAGCTTGAAACGTATGTTTCAAACAAGTGTTTGTCAGGCGGAGTAGCCATGGCCCAGTCGGAAACCGTTGAACGCATTCTCGATGCTGCCGAGCAGTTGTTCGCGGAAAAAGGTTTCGCCGAAACCTCATTGCGTCTGATCACCAGCAAGGCCGGTGTCAACCTGGCTGCGGTGAACTATCACTTCGGATCGAAAAAGGCGCTGATTCAAGCGGTCTTTTCGCGTTTTCTCGGGCCATTCTGCATCAGCCTCGATAAAGAGCTGGAGCGGCGCCAGGCCAAACCTGAAATCAAGCCTTCCCTCGAAGAACTGCTGGAAATCCTGGTCGAACAGGCTCTGGTGGTGCAGCCCCGCAGTGGCAACGATCTCTCGATCTTCATGCGCTTGCTCGGCCTGGCCTTCAGCCAGAGCCAGGGGCATTTGCGTCGTTATCTGGAAGACATGTACGGCAAGGTTTTCCGCCGTTACATGATGCTGGTAAACGAGGCTGCGCCGCGTATTCCGCCGATCGAGCTGTTCTGGCGCGTGCACTTCATGCTCGGTGCCGCTGCGTTCAGCATGTCGGGTATCAAGGCATTGCGTGCCATTGCCGAAACCGACTTCGGTGTGAACACCTCCATCGAGCAGGTCATGCGCCTGATGGTGCCGTTTCTCGCCGCCGGCATGCGCGCCGAGACCGGCGTCACCGACGCTGCCATGGCCGCGGCGCAATTGCGTCCACGTAGCAAATCGACACAGGTCGCCGCCAAGGTTTGACCCTGCACGGGTGGGCGCGGCAGCTGACATCCGTTAAGCTAGCCGCCCATGCCGACTCTCGTTCTGAATCCGCTTCCCACTGATATCGCCGACCTGCCGGGCACAGCCCACGGCGGCGAATCCGTGAGAGGCGGATTTTTCGTTATCAAGGAATCTCTATGACTGCTGGCCTGCAAGGCTCGTTGATGGTGGACGTCGCCGGTACCTGGCTGACGGCCGAAGATCGCCAATTGTTGCGCCAGCCCGAAGTGGGCGGCCTGATCATTTTTGCCCGCAACATCGAGCATCCGCGCCAGGTTCGCGAGTTGAGCGCGGCAATTCGCGCCATTCGCCCTGATCTGCTGCTGGCCGTGGATCAGGAAGGCGGGCGGGTCCAGCGCCTGCGTCAGGGCTTCGTGCGTCTGCCGGCCATGCGCGCCATTGCCGACAACCCCAACGCCGAATACCTGGCCGAGCAATGTGGCTGGATCATGGCCACCGAAGTCCTGGCCGTCGGCCTGGACCTGAGCTTCGCCCCGGTGCTGGACCTCGATCACCAGCGCAGCGCCGTGGTCGGCACCCGCTCGTTCGAAGGTGATCCGGAGCGCGCCGCGCTGCTGGCCGGCGCCTTCATACGCGGCATGAACAGCGCCGGCATGGCCGCAACCGGCAAGCATTTCCCGGGTCATGGCTGGGCCGAGGCCGATTCCCACGTGGCGATCCCGAATGACGAGCGTAGTCTCGACGAGATCCGCGCCAAGGATCTGGTGCCGTTCGCCAAACTGAGCAAGCAACTGGCCGCCGTCATGCCGGCTCACGTGATTTATCCACAGGTCGATGCGCAACCCGCCGGCTTCTCCCGTCGCTGGTTGCAGGACATCCTGCGCGGCGAGCTGCAATTTGACGGAGTGATCTTCAGCGACGACCTGTCCATGGCCGGCGCGCATGTGGTGGGCGATGCCGCCAGCCGCATCGAGGCGGCGCTGACGGCCGGCTGCGACATGGGCCTGGTGTGTAACGATCGCGCTGCCGCGGAGCTGGCGCTGAGCGCCGCGCAACGCCTGAAGGTCAAGCCGTCGGCGCGCATCGCGCGGATGCGCGGTCAGGCGCATGCCTGCACCGACTACCGTCAGGATCCTCGCTGGCTGGCCGCCGTTGGTTCGCTCAAAGAAGCTCAATTGATTGACTGAGGACAGGCTGCCATGACGGTTTACGCGATTATCGGTGGCACTGGCCTGACTCAACTCGAAGGCTTGAGTATTCGTCAGTCCCTGATGGTCGACACACCGTACGGCACGCCGTCGGCCGAGGTGCAGATCGGCGAGTACGCGGGCAAGGAAGTGCTGTTCCTTGCCCGTCACGGTCATCCGCACCGTTTCCCGCCGCACCAGGTGAACTACCGCGCCAACCTCTGGGCGTTGAAACAGGCAGGCGCCGAGGCGATTCTGGCGGTGAATGCGGTGGGCGGGATTCATGCGGCGATGGGCATCGGACATTTCTGCGTACCGCATCAGTTGATCGACTACACCTACGGTCGTCAGCACACCTACTTCGCTGATGACCTGGAGCAGGTCACCCACATCGATTTCAGCTATCCGTACAGCGAACCACTGCGCCAGCGGTTGATCGCGGCGCTGGCGGCCGAAGGTGTCGATTACAGCGCGCAGGGTGTGTACGCCTGCACCCAGGGCCCGCGTCTGGAAACCGTTGCCGAGATCGCCCGTCTGGAGCGTGATGGTTGCGACATCGTCGGCATGACCGGAATGCCGGAAGCGACATTGGCCCGTGAGCTGGAGCTGGATTACGCCTGCCTGGCGCTGGTGGTGAATCCGGCGGCGGGCAAGTCGACGTCGGTGATCACCATGGCCGAGATCGAACAGGCGCTGCTTGGCGGAATGGGCAAGGTGAAGTCGACGCTGGCTCGGGTACTCAAGGGCTGAGTTCGGCTGATCACCGAGTTGAATTCTTCGCGGGCAAGCCACGCTCCCACAGGTTTTGATGTCGATCACAAATATCAGGATCGACACAAAACCTGTGGGAGCGAGGCTTGCCCGCGAAAGCAATCTATCGGGCCCCACAAGCCTCAGCGCTTTTCGAGCTTATCCGGCAACGGCGCAAACAGCGCCTCGATATCATCGCTCTGCAACTTCCAGTCCCCAGCCTGACGCCCATCCAGAACACCGGCCGCGAGGTCGGATTTTTCTTTTTGCAGTAGCTGAATCTTCTCTTCCACTGTGCCACGGGCAATCAGCTTGTAGACGAACACCGGTTTTTCCTGGCCGATGCGATAGGCGCGGTCGGTGGCCTGGTGCTCGGTTGCCGGGTTCCACCACGGGTCGTAATGGATCACGGTGTCGGCTTCGGTCAGGTTCAAGCCGACGCCGCCGGCCTTCAGGCTGATCAGAAAGATCTGACGATTGCCGCTCTGGAAATCCTTCACCGGCGTACGCCGGTCGCGGGTCTGCCCGGTCAGCAGGGCGTAGGCCACGCCGCGTTTGTTCAGCTCGTCCTCGATCAAGGACAGCATCGAGGTGAACTGCGAGAACAGCAGGATGCGCCGGCCTTCTTCAAACAACTCCTCAAGCATTTCCATCAGGCTGTCGAGCTTGCCCGAAGTGCTGCCGCGGGCGGGCAGGGCGGCATCATTCACCAGACGCAGGTCACAGCACACCTGGCGCAGTTTCAGCAGCGCCTCGAGGATGATGATCTGGCTGCGGGCCACGCCTTTGCGGGTGATCTCGTCGCGAACTTTCTTGTCCATGGCCAGGCGCATGGTTTCGTACACATCGCGCTGGGCTTCGTTGAGCTCGACCCAGTGAATGATTTCGGTTTTCGGCGGCAGCTCGGTGGCGACCTGTTCCTTGGTCCGACGCAACAGGAACGGTTTGATCCGACCGTTGAGGTGCTGAAGTCTGACTTCGCTGGTGCGCTTTTCAATCGGCACCCGGTAATCGCGATTGAAGCTCTTCACATCCCCAAGCCAGCCCGGCAGCAGGAAGTGAAACAGCGACCACAGCTCACCCAGGTGATTTTCCAGCGGCGTGCCACTCAGGCACAGGCGCTGGCGTGCGTTGAGTTCGCGGGCGGCCTGCGCGGCCTTGCTGCCCGGGTTCTTGATGTATTGCGCCTCATCCAGTACCAGCACGTGCAGCGGCTGCTTGGCCAGGGCTTCGACATCCTTGGGCAACAGCGCGTAGGTGGTCAGGATCAGGTCGTAGTCGGCAAGGTTGTCGAAATGCTTCTTGCGACTGGCACCGTACAGCGCCAGCACCTTGAGCTGCGGGGTGAAGTGCGCGGCTTCGTCGAGCCAGTTGGGGATCAGGCTGGTGGGCATCACCACCATGCACGGCCGGTCGAGGCGTCCGGCGTTCTTTTCGCTGAGCACATGGGCCAGGGTTTGCAGGGTTTTGCCCAGGCCCATGTCGTCGGCGAGGATCCCGCCGACCTCCAGCTGACGCAGCGACTGCATCCAGCTCAGGCCTTCCAGCTGATACGGGCGCAAGGTCGCGTTCAGGCCTTCCGGCACGCTGGCGGTGTAGTCCTTGATGTCTCGCAGGCGCTGGGCAAAGGTGCGGATCTGATCGCCGCCTTCCCAGAGCAGTGGCAGGTCTTCCAGCGAGTTCAGGCGCGTGGCGTCGGCCCGGCTCAGGCGCAGCGTGGTTTCGCCGGGTTCTTGCAGATAGAACTCACCGAGGGTCGCCAGCACCGGTTTCAAACGGCCGAAGGGCAGGGCGACCTGCAGCGGGCCGTGCTCGGAGTTCGGGCGATTGGGGATGTTCACCAGGATCAGCTCGTCATCGCGACGACGGGCCAGGCGCTCCGGGTTGAGGATCTCCGTGTGCGAGCGCATCAGGTTCAACAGGATCGGCAACAGGCTCAGGCGTTCGCCGTTGACGATGATGCCCAGTTCCAGGTCGAACCAGTCGCGCTCCGGCGCCTGCTCGACCGTGGCGTACCAGTCGTCCACCGCCGTCAGGTCGAAACCGAAGTCCTCGTTGATCTGCAACTCCCAGCCCTGGGTGCGCAGCTTCGGCAGTTCGTTGAGGGTGAAGGTCAGCCAGGCGCTGTCGTTGACCATCTCGTACAGTTCGCCAGCGCTTTCAGGCAAAGCCTTGCTCTGCCGGGTGGCGATCCTGAAACCGAGAATGCGCAGTTGTTCCCTGTAGGACTGTTCCACTTCCGGGTGACGTTTTATCCGCAGCGTCTGTGTCTCCTGACGAATCAGGATGTCGGAGTTTTTCTGCCCGGAGACGTATTCGTCCAGATAACTGAAAGACAGCGCCGCGCGGTGCTGGATGTAACGCTGCATCCGCCCGTTGCGTGGTTCGAAGGCGCTGAACTCGATGCTTGCCAGCCACAGGCGCGGCACCGGCTGTACGTTATCCACCAGCACTTGCGGCGGCGCTTTCGGGCTGCGGTTTTCCAGCACGGCCTGAAGCTTTTCCAGCAGCTCGGCGTCCTTGGCGGCCGCCGGGTAATTGAGGGTTTCCTGCACTTGCAGCAAGACCGCCGCGCAATGTTTGCAGTTACTGTGGACGGGGCAGGAGCAGGTGGCGTCGATCATCAGCAACGTGCCTTTGGCCGACTCTCGCAGGCGAATGGTCTGACGGTAAACGTTACCGCCAGAGCCTTCGCATGCGGCGACGATGGTGGCGTCGCCGGCTTCGACGATCCTGACGCGGTTTTCCAGCGCGTAGCGTCGGCCGCGCTCCAGGCTCTGTTCCTTGAATCGGCTGACCCAGGAGGGTGCCAGGGGTTTGCTCAGGGTCGCGGACATAGGGGGCTCAATCAGTCCGGAATTTCTTCGGGGACTGGCCGAGGCGCAGGGGCGGTCAGCGAGGTGATCTTGATCAGCAGGCCGAGATGGCCGGCGTCGAGGAAGTTCAGCTGCCCGTTTTTGGTGTGGCTGTCGGTCTTCAGGCGCTCGCTGGCGGTGACCAGGCCGTCGTTGTCGATCTGGTTGACCCAGAAATCGGCTTCGACGTCGGTGAAACGGCCCTGTTTGATGCTCAATGTGCCCTCGATCGGAAATTGGCCGAACTGTTCCTTGCCGTCGCTGATCGCCACCTTGCTGGCCTGCTCGCCAAGGTTCTGTTGCCAGGCCTTGTGCAGCAACACCGTGTATTCATTGCTGGCGGTGAGCTTTTCCACCTCGCCGTTCAGGCTCGGGGTACGCAGGCTGTCGGGGTTGAGGCGTTGCGCGCCGGCATCCCAGTCTTCAGGCGCGGCGCGGCTGACGATCGCCGGCACGGCGTTCTGCCGCACCAGAATCATTTCAACCTGATACAGGTCATCGGCGAATACCGAAGGAGCGGCCAATGCCATCAATACAGTCAACGAGCGAAACAGGCGCATGCGGCGTCCTTCAAGCAGTTTTCGGGATGAGGCGCTCGAACAGCGCCTCTAACGTATTAAAGCGCTCTTCCGGGCGCTCCATCGGAACCATGAACTTGAAGATCGTGGCGCCTTCGAATTTGTAGCGTTTTGGCTGGCTCTGGATCAGTTTGATCAGCGTCAGGGGGTCGACCGGGGTCTGCGCCGCGAACTCGACACGACCGCCCTGCGGACCACCGTCGACTTTCTTGATGCCCAGCACTTCGGCCTGCAATTTCAGGGCGGTGATGCGCATCAGGTTCTTGGTCGGCTCCGGCAGCAGGCCGAAACGGTCGATCATCTCCACTTGCAGGTCCTTGAGGCCTTCCTCGTCGGTGGCCGAAGCGATGCGCTTGTAGAGAATCAGACGGGCATGAACGTCCGGCAGGTAGTCCTCGGGAATCAGCGCCGGTACACGCAGGTTGACTTCCGGACCGCCACCCAGCGGCTGGTCGAGATTCGGTTGCTCGCCCTTGCGGATCGCCTTCACGGCGCGCTCGAGCATTTCCATGTACAGGGTGAAGCCGACGGCCTGGATCTGTCCGCTCTGGCCATCGCCGAGCAACTCGCCAGCGCCGCGGATTTCCAGGTCGTTGGTGGCGAGCACGAAGCCTGCGCCGAGGTCCTGGGTATTGGCGATCGCCTCCAGGCGCTTCTCTGCGTCCGGAGTGATTTGCTGGCGCGGCGGCGTCAGCAGGTAGGCGTAAGCCTGGTGGTGACTGCGTCCGACCCGGCCGCGCAACTGGTGTAACTGCGCCAGGCCGAACTTGTCGGCACGCTCGATGATGATGGTGTTGGCGCTCGGCACGTCGATGCCGGTCTCGATGATGGTCGAAGCGATCAGCACGTTGAAGCGCTTGTGGTAGAAGTCGCTCATCACCTGTTCGAGTTCGCGCTCGCGCATCTGCCCGTGGCCGATGCCGATCCGCGCTTCCGGCACCAGTTCGGCCAGGTCGGCGGCACACTTCTCGATGGTCTTCACGTCGTTGTGCAGGTAGTAGACCTGGCCGCCACGCAGCAATTCACGCAGCAGCGCTTCCTTGACCGTGCTCTTGTTCTGTTCCATCACGAAGGTACGCACGGACAGGCGACGGGCCGGCGGCGTGGCGATGATCGACAGGTCGCGCATGCCCGAGACCGCCATGTTCAGCGTGCGCGGAATCGGCGTGGCGGTCAGGGTAAGAATGTCGACTTCGCTGCGCAGGGCCTTGAGCTGTTCTTTCTGGCGCACACCGAAGCGGTGTTCTTCGTCGATGATCACCAGCCCCAGGTTTTTGATTTTCACATCGTCCTGCAGCAGCTTGTGGGTGCCGATGACGATGTCGATCTTGCCTTCGGCCAGATCGGCCACGGCGGCATTCACTTCCTTGGCCGACTTGAAGCGGCTCATCACTTCCACAGTCACCGGCCAGTCGGCGAAGCGGTCGCGGAAGCTGTTGTAGTGCTGCTGGGCGAGCAGGGTGGTGGGCACCAGAATCGCCACTTGCCGGCCGCCATGGACGGCGATGAACGCCGCACGCATCGCCACTTCGGTCTTGCCGAAGCCGACGTCGCCGCAGACCAGCCGGTCCATCGGTTTCGGCGCGAGCATGTCTTCGCGCACGGCTTCGATGGCGGTTTGCTGATCGGGGGTTTCTTCGAACGGGAAGCCGGCGCTGAAGGTGGCGTAATCGGCTTTCGGGTCGGTGAAGGCATAGCCTTCGCGGGCCGCGCGGCGGGCATAAATGTCCAGCAGTTCGGCGGCCACGTCGCGCACCTGTTCGGCGGCCTTGCGCTTGGCTTTCTGCCAGGTCTCGGAGCCCAGGCGATGCAGTGGCGCCAGGGCGTCGTCGCTACCGGTGTAACGCGCGATCAGGTGCAGGTTGGCCACCGGCACGTAGAGCTTGGCGCCCTCGGCGTATTCCAGGGCGAGGAACTCGGCGGTCTGGTTGTCGATTTCCAGCGTCGCCAGGCCCAGGTAGCGACCGACGCCGTGATCGATATGCACCACCGGCGCGCCTTCGCGCAGCTCGGTGAGGTTCTTGATCACCGCATCGTTGTTGGCGTCGGCGCGTTTTTCGCGGCGACGGCGCTGCATCACGCGCTGGCCGAACAACGGGCTCTCGGCGACCAGCGCCAGGGCCGGGTCGTCCAGCAGCAAACCTTCATCCAGCGGCGCGATGGTGATCGCCAGGCGATCCTTGCCGGTGACAAAGTCCGGCCAGCTGTCGACGGTCTTCGGCCGCAGCTTCAGGCGCTCGAGCAATTCCAGCAGCACTTCGCGCCGGCCCGCGGACTCGGCGGTGAACAGAATGCGTCCGGGGAACTGGTCGAGGAATTCCGACAGTGCCGCCAGCGGCTGGGTGGCCTTGGCCTCGATGGCCAGGTTCGGCAGTTCCCGCGCCGGGAAACGTTCGCGGCCACCGCCGGTTTCCACGTCCTGCTGGCTGGCCACCACTCGCGGCCAGCTCTTGAGGCGCGCGAAGCAGTCTTCCACCGGCAGGAACAGCTCGGCGGGCGGCAATAAAGGACGAGAAGGGTCGACGCGCCGTTCTTCGTAACGATTGCGCACATCGTTCCAGAAGTTTTCCGCCGCCTGCTCGATGCCCGGCAACGAGAACACCTGGGTGTCCTGGGGCAGGTAATCGAACAGGGTCGAGGTTTCCTCGAAGAACAGCGGCAGGTAGTACTCGATGCCGGCGGGGGTAATCCCGCTGCTCAAATCCTGAAAGATCGGGCAGCGCCGGAAGTCGACGTCGAAGCGCTCGCGGAACCGCGCCTTGAAGCGGGTCACGGCTTCTTTCTGCAGCGGGAATTCCTTGGCCGGCAGCAGCTTGACCGAATCGACCTTGTCGATGGAGCGCTGGTTCTCCGGATCGAAGGTGCGCAGGGTTTCGATTTCGTCGTCGAACAGGTCGATGCGATAAGGCAGTTTGCTGCCCATCGGGAACAGGTCGATCAGCGAGCCACGGACCGTGAACTCGCCGTGTTCGTACACGGTATCGACATAGCGGTAACCGGTGGCTTCAAGCCGGGTGCGCATCTGCTCCACGTCGAGCTTCTGCCCGACATCCAGCACCAGGCTGCTGCCGAGCAGGAACTTGGTCGGCGCCAGGCGGTGCAGGGCGGTGGTGATCGGCACCACCAGCACGCCGTGGGCCAGTTCCGGCAGGCGATACAGGCTGGCGATGCGCTGGGAAATGATGTCCTGGTGCGGCGAGAACAGATCGTAGGGCAGGGTTTCCCAGTCGGGGAAATGCAGCACGGGCAAATCCGGGGCGAAGAAGCCCAGCTCCTGCTCCAGCCGTTCGGCACTCTGGCTATCGGCGGTAAGCAGCAGGGTAAAGCGCTTCGCAGCGCTGGCGGCCTCGGCGATGGCAAGGCTCAGGGAGGCACCGGGCAGGTTGCCCCAATGCTGTTTACCTGCCGCGGCAGGAAGATGCGGTAGACGCAGAACGGGCACGGAAGGTTGAGCTCCAAGCGTTGCGACAAAGTCGGTAATTGTAGCGGTCTGTGATGCCGGCTGTCAGTTGCTGATGTGTCTATTACGCGGCTGGGGCGAAATGTAGTGGTAATGACAAAATCGGGCGGTTTTTTGCTGAAAATCGTTGATTATGTAGTGGCAAAAACAACGGGTGTTACGGATGGTTACGGACAAGGCTGCGCTGTTCCCAAAAAATTGACGATGCTGAAAGGCCCGGTTTTACTGGGTTTCAGCCTGGCGTGATTTTTTTGAACGGAAAAATGTTACGGGCTGTACGACAAGCGCGCATTGCTACGCGTTGCACTCGGCGGCATAATGTAGCCCCTTTTTTCTGCCCCTACATGTGGAAGGTTCCCGTGACTCAGAAGCCCGACCAGTGTCTTGGTGAATGGATCGACCGTGAAGCACTCGCAGAAGCGATGATTCCGCTTATCGGTCAGCTCTACCGCAACAACAACGTGGTGAGCTCGATCTATGGCCGCAGCCTGATCAACCGTTCAGTCATCGCGATTCTCAAAGCTCACCGCTTTGCTCGTCACCGTCAGTCCGACGACACCGAACTGTCCGTCCACGAAACATTCCCGCTGCTAAAGGCGATGAGCGAGCTCAAGCTCGGCGCCGCTTCGGTAGACCTGGGCAAGCTGGCTTCCAAATTCAAGTCCGAAGGCAATGGCCGTACTGCCGAGCAGTTCGTCCGTGAAGAACTGGCCGACGTCGTTGGTCAGCAGAACGCCTCCGCTCGCAAAGGCACCGACGTTGTCCTTTACGGCTTCGGTCGTATCGGCCGCCTGCTGGCGCGCATCCTGATCGAGAAAACCGGTGGTGGCGACGGCCTGCGTCTGCGCGCCATCGTTGTCCGCAAGGGTTCCGAGAACGACCTGGTCAAGCGTGCCAGCCTGCTGCGCCGCGACTCGGTCCATGGTCCGTTCGATGGCACCATCACCATCGATGAAGCCAACAACACCATCACCGCCAACGGCAACCTGATCCAGGTGATCTACGCCAAGAGCCCGGCCGAAGTCGACTACACCCAGTACGGCATCGAAAACGCTCTGATCGTCGACAACACCGGTGTATGGCGTGACGCCGACGGCCTGGGCCAGCACCTGGCCTGCCCGGGCGCTGCCCGCGTGATCCTCACCGCACCTGGCAAGGGCGCGCTGAAGAACATCGTTCACGGCATCAACCATGGCGAAATCACCCCTGACGACAAGATCATCTCGGCCGCTTCCTGCACCACCAACGCCATCGTGCCGGTGCTCAAGGCAGTCAACGATCAATACGGCATCGTCAACGGTCACGTCGAAACCGTTCACTCGTTCACCAACGACCAGAACCTGATCGACAACTTCCACAAGGGCAGCCGTCGTGGCCGCGCCGCGCCGCTGAACATGGTAATCACCGAGACCGGTGCCGCCACCGCAGCCGCCAAGGCACTGCCAGTGCTCAAGGGCAAGCTGACCGGCAACGCGATTCGCGTACCTACGCCGAACGTGTCGATGGCCATCCTGAACCTGAACCTGGAAAAGGCCACTACCCGCGACGAAATCAACGAGTACCTGCGCCAGATGGCCATGCACTCGGATCTGCACAAGCAGATCGACTACGTCAGCTCCCAGGAAGTGGTTTCCACCGACTTCGTTGGCTCGCGCCACGCTGGCGTCGTGGATGCCGAAGCAACCATCACCCAGGATAACCGCGTCGTTCTGTACGTCTGGTACGACAACGAATTCGGTTACAGCTGCCAGGTGGTTCGCGTGATGGAAGACATGGCTGGTGTGAACCCGCCGTCGTTCCCGCGCTAAGCTTCAGCTGCTGAATGAAAACGCCCCGACTTGTTCGGGGCGTTTTTGTTTGTAGAGTTCACGCATTCTAAAATGTGGGAGCGGCGGTGCGACGATTCGACTTGCTCGCGAATGCGGTGTGCCAGTCAACATCACTCCTGACTGACACACCGCATTCGCGAGCAAGCCCGCTCCCACAGTTGTATTGCATAATGGCTGGCTTTGGTGGGGTGTCAGGAGGGGCATTTGTTGATAGGGCGATGGGGTGTTTTCCTGGTGCTTGCGGGCGCGTTGTCCGCCTGCGGCAACGACGACGCCATGGAAAGCTTCGGCGGCCCGACCATGGGTAGCACCTATTCGATCAAGTACGTGCGTCACGCCGGTCTGCCCAAGCCTGCGTTGGTTCAGGCCGAAGTGGAAAAGATCCTGGCCGATGTCGACCGCCAACTCTCGACCTATCGCAGCGACTCCGATATCGAACGCTTCAATCAGCTGCCCGCGAACCACTGTCAGCAGATGCCCGCATCAGTCCTCGAGCTGGTCCGCGTCGGCGAGCAGCTGTCGGTGCAGAGCGACGGCTCGTTTGATCTGACGGTGGAGCCGCTGCTCAATCTCTGGGGATTCGGTCCCCAGGCTCGCGAAGAAAAAATCCCCACAGCGCAGGCGCTGTCCGAAACCCGGCAGCGCGTCGGCCATGCGCATCTGCGTATCGACGGTGACCAGTTGTGCAAGGACGCCGCCGTGGAAGTCGATTTCAACAGCATCGCCGCCGGCTACGCGGTGGACCTGATCGCGGCCAGGCTCGAAGCGCTGGGCATCCACAATTACCTGGCCGAAGCTACCGGCGAACTCAAGGCTGCAGGCAGAAAACTCGACGGCTCGCCGTGGCGTATTGCTTTGGAAGAACCACGCGACGATCAACAGGTCGCCGAGCGCATTGTCGCCATCGACGGTTACGGCCTGTCCACCTCAGGCGATTACCGCAATTACTTCAATCAGGACGGCCAGCGTTATTCCCATACCTTCGATGCCCGCACCGGTGCGCCGGTCTCGCACACCCTGGCGTCCGTCACGGTGATTCATCCTTCAGCGGTGTTGGCCGATGGCCTGTCGACGCTGTTGCTGATTCTCGGCCCGGAGCGCGGTTGGGATTACGCGGAAAAACACGATATCGGCGCATTTTTTGTGATTCGTGCCGATACAGGATTCGTCACACGAACCAGTCACGCTTTCGAGCGCCTCGCCGGCGGCAAAACCGAGTGATTGCGGCGATTCGAGCATCGAAGGCTGGCGTTGTCGTGCAGGCAAAACTAGCCTACGACGCGACCAAGGGTTAATGTGCGCGGCGATGACGCTTCTATAGACTGTGTCCGGGTTCTGTATTGGCCCCAAATTGTTCCTTCACGCCACTGACTGGCGTGATTTAGCCGCAGGTGCCGATGGCGCCGCGGCCTGTTCTGAGGAGTACGCATGGCTGTCTACAACTACGACGTGGTGGTGCTGGGTTCCGGTCCGGCGGGAGAAGGCGCGGCAATGAACGCCGCCAAGGCAGGGCGCAAGGTGGCGATGGTCGATAGCCGTCGCCAGGTCGGCGGCAACTGCACCCACCTGGGTACCATCCCGTCCAAGGCCCTGCGTCACTCGGTCCGGCAGATCATGCAGTTCAACACCAACCCGATGTTCCGGGCCATTGGTGAGCCGCGCTGGTTCTCGTTCCCGGACGTGCTCAAAAGCGCCGAGAAAGTCATCTCCAAACAAGTCGCCTCGCGTACCGGCTACTACGCCCGTAACCGCGTCGACGTGTTCTTCGGGACCGGCAGCTTCGCCGACGAGCAAACCATCGAAGTGGTCTGCGCCAACGGCGTGGTCGAGAAACTGGTGGCCAAGCACATCATCATCGCCACCGGCTCGCGCCCGTATCGCCCGGCCGACATCGATTTCCACCACCCGCGTATCTACGATAGCGACACCATCCTCAGCCTGGGCCACACCCCGCGCAAACTGATCGTCTACGGCGCCGGTGTGATCGGTTGCGAATACGCCTCGATCTTCAGCGGTCTGGGGGTTCTGGTCGAGCTGGTGGACAACCGTGGTCAGTTGCTGAGCTTCCTCGACTCGGAAATTTCCCAGGCGCTGAGCTACCACTTCAGCAACAACAACATCACCGTTCGCCACAACGAAGAGTACGACCGCGTCGAAGGCGTGGACAACGGCGTGATCCTGCACCTCAAGTCCGGCAAGAAGATCAAGGCCGACGCCTTGCTCTGGTGTAACGGCCGTACCGGCAACACCGATCAGCTGGGTCTGGAAAACATCGGCGTGAAGGTCAACAGCCGTGGCCAGATCGAAGTCGACGAAAACTACCGTACCGGCATCCAGAACATTTACGGCGCGGGAGATGTGATCGGCTGGCCGAGCCTGGCCAGTGCCGCCCACGACCAGGGCCGTTCGGCCGCTGGCAGCATTGTCGACAACGGCAGCTGGCGTTTCGTGAATGACGTGCCGACCGGCATCTACACCATTCCGGAGATCAGCTCGATCGGCAAGAACGAGCAGGAACTGACCCAGGCGAAGGTGCCGTACGAAGTGGGCAAGGCCTTCTTCAAGAGCATGGCGCGCGCGCAGATCGCCGGCGAGCCGCAAGGCATGCTGAAGATCCTGTTCCACCGCGAAACTCTGGAAGTGCTGGGCGTGCACTGCTTCGGCTACCAGGCTTCGGAGATCGTGCACATCGGCCAGGCGATCATGAACCAGCCGGGCGAGCTCAACACCCTGAAGTATTTCGTCAACACGACGTTCAACTACCCGACCATGGCCGAAGCCTACCGGGTAGCGGCATACGACGGCCTCAACCGGCTTTTTTGAGCGGCTCCGGCCGGTGGCCTGAGCCGGCCGGGGAGACCGATTTCAGCAATTCTCGAGGGTGGCAGTGGCCAAACCGGGAAAGTCTGTAATCAGGCTGTCAACGCCGAAGTCGGCGAGTCTGCGCATCAGCGCAGGCTCGTTGACGGTCCACACCGACACATGCAGCCCCTGACGCTGCGCCTTCTGCAGGCGTTCCGGCGTACACAGGGTCCAGTTCAGCGCCAGAATCTCGCAGCCATAGCTTGCCGCGACCTTCAACGGGTCGAGCCAGGCGTATTCGGCTACCAGTCCGCGGGACACATCCGGCACCAGATCCAGTGCGGCTTTCAATACCTCCCGTGAACTCGAGGTGATGGTTACCTTGTCCAGCAGGCCGTGACGCTGCGCCATTTCACGAATCGCCAGCACAGTGGTCGCCGCGCGGGTGCGTGAAGCGCTCTTGACCTCCAGTTGCCAGTGCTCGAAATCGCATTTTTCGAACAGTTCTTCCAGCGTCGGAATCGGACATGGCTTGATCCAGCCCGGGCCGCCCTTGCGCGCGTCGTAGGTCTTGAGCTCCGCCGCCGTGTGCTCCACGACCTTGCCGCGCCGGTCGGTGGTGCGCTTGAGCGTCGGGTCGTGGATGACCATCAGCTCGCCATCCATGGACAGGTGCAGGTCCAGTTCGCAGCGGCGTACGCCGTGCTTGAGACATTCCTGAAAGCTGGTCAGGGTGTTTTCCGGTGCTTCGCCCTTGGCGCCGCGATGGCCGTAGATGAGGGTCACGGTTCTTCCTTAATTTAAATGCCTGAGTCGAGTTGTTCGCGGGCCAGACGTCGTTCCTGGGCCTGCTTTTGCAAGATGTGGCGGGCGAGCAGTTGGCGCTGGGCATCGGTCAGGTGTTCGAACTCGGTGCCGACGTCGTAGCTCTCGCCCTTGCGGTCGCAGTGGATGACGCGGGCGCGCAGCAACAGGCCAAGGGCCTGGGGCATCAGCACCAGCTTGACCGACAGGAGTGAGTCGGCTGCAATCGGGGTAGGGTGCCGGAACTCGAGGCCGCCCTCGGAAACGACCACCGGCTGCGGCTCGCCGATCTGGCCAAGCACGGTGATGGCGATCACCTGGCTAAGCAGATCGATGCGTTTGTTCTGGGATTTGAGAAAGGCAGCGAGGTTGCGGTCGCGTTCGCTGATCTGGCGCAACAGGTGTTGCGACTCGAATTCGCTCAGGTGCAATTCGCTGAGCAGATTGAAGAGTGGGGAAGCATCCTGCAACACTTCCTGGCCTGCGGCCTCGGCGGCGGACAGGGGCCGAATTTCCAGTGCGATCATGTCCTCGATACGGTAGTATTCGCGGCGATCTTCTTCATCTAATGTCGACATGGCGAACCCATGGTAGCGGCGGTGGTCTGAGTGTAAAGCTGGTTATCGACCCCCGCCACAAGGACGTTCCTTTTCCCTCCGAACAAGCCCCGACATGTTCAGACCTCTCTTCGTATTTATCGGCACGCGTTACACCCGTGCAAAGCGTCGCAATCACTTCGTGTCATTCATTTCCCTGACTTCGATGATCGGGCTCGCTCTGGGCGTGGTCGTGATGATCGTGGTGCTATCGGTGATGAACGGCTTCGATCATGAGATGCGCACCCGTGTGCTGGGCATGGTGCCCCACGCGACCATCGAGTCCGCCGAGCCGATCAGCGACTGGCAGGGTCTCGCCACCAAGGTCAAGCAGAACCCGCAGGTCACGGCCGTGGCGCCGTTTACGCAAATGCAGGGTTTGCTGACCAATAACGGCAAGGTTTCCAAGGTCCTGCTCAATGCCATCGACCCGGCGCTGGAGCGTCAGGTTTCGATCATCGATAACTTCATGCAGCAGGGCAAACTCGACGACCTCAAGCCCGGCGAGTTCGGTATCGTCATCGGCGACAAGGCGGCGGCCAAGCTCGGTGCGGCCATCGGCGACAAGCTGACCTTCGTCGCGCCGGAAGTCACCGTGACCCCGGCCGGGATGTTCCCGCGCATGAAGCGCTTCACTGTGGTCGGCATCTTCCATGTCGGCGCCGGAGAAATCGACGGCTACCTGGGCATCACCAATCTTCAGGATCTGGCGCGCCTGCATCGCTGGAAGCCGGATCAGGTCCAGGGCATTCGCCTGAAGTTCGACGATCTGTTCCAGGCGCCGCGCACCGCGTGGAACATCGCCCGTGAACTGGGCGAAGATCATTACTACGCCCGGGACTGGACCCGCACCCACGGCAACCTGTATCAGGCGATCCGCATGGAAAAAGCCATGATCGGCCTGCTGTTGCTGCTGATCGTCGCCGTCGCCGCGTTCAACATCATTTCCACACTGGTGATGGTGGTCAATGACAAGAAGAGCGACATCGCGATCCTGCGTACCCTCGGCGCCACGCCGGGGACCATCATGCGCACGTTCATGGTCCAGGGCACGGTGATCGGCGTGGTCGGTACCGCCATCGGCGCGGTGCTCGGGATCTTCGCCGCGCTGAATGTCAGCGCCGCGATCTCGGCGCTCGAAGGCCTGATCGGTCACAAGTTCCTCAACGCCGATGTGTACTTCATCGATTACCTGCCGTCGCAGGTGCAGAGCCAGGACGTGATCATGGTCTGCTCCGCGGCGTTGGTCCTGAGTTTCCTCGCCACCCTGTATCCAGCCTGGCGTGCCGCGCGCACCCAGCCGGCGGAGGCGCTACGTTATGAGTGAGTCGCGCATGAGTGATAAAGCAATCCTGAGCTGCCGCAACCTGGGCAAGTCCTACGAGGAAGGCCCGGAGTCGGTGGAAGTGCTGGCCGGTCTGCAGCTGGAGCTGCACCCGGGCGAGCGCGTGGCGATCATCGGCAAGTCGGGCTCGGGCAAAAGTACCTTGCTCAACCTGCTCGGCGGCCTCGACACGCCAACCCAGGGCAGCGTCTGGCTCGACGGTGAAGAACTGTCGGCCCTGAGCGAGAAGAAGCGCGGCCTGCTGCGTAACCGTGCGCTGGGCTTCGTCTACCAGTTCCACCACTTGCTGCCCGAGTTCACCGCGCTGGAAAACGTCTGCATGCCGCTGCTGATCGGCAAGACCGCGATCCCGGAAGCGCGCCAGCGGGCCACCGCGTTGCTGGAGCGGGTAGGGCTGGGCCATCGCCTGGAGCACAAGCCGGCTGAGTTGTCCGGTGGCGAACGCCAGCGCGTGGCCATCGCCCGTGCGCTGGTGAACAAGCCTGGCCTGGTAATGCTCGACGAGCCGACCGGCAACCTCGATCTGCACACGGCCGAAGGCATTCAGGAGTTGATGCTGGAACTCAGCACCTCGATGCGCACGGCGTTCCTGGTCGTGACCCACGACATGAACCTGGCTCGCCAGATGGACCGCGTCCTGCATTTGCAGGAAGGTCGCCTGACGCCTATCTGACTGGTCGAAACCCGACGTGACTGAACAGTGCGTCGGGTCTTTTTGTTTTTATACGGTGCCCCAGCGAATGTTCAGACCGTTATCGATCTTTATCGGCACGCGCTATACCCGCGCCAAGCGCCGCAATCGCTTTGTCTCCTTTATCTCGATGACCTCGATGATCGGCCTCGCCCTGGGCGTGCTGGCGATGATCGTGGTGTTGTCGGTGATGAACGGCTTCCAGCGCGAAATGAGCTCGCGCATCCTCGGCATGGTGCCCCACGCGACCATCGTTGGAGTCAACCCGATTGACGATTGGCAACCGGTCGCGGCGGCCGCGATGAAAAATCCGGAAGTTACGGCGGCCGTACCGTTCACCGAAATGGAAGGCATGCTCTCCTACAAGGGCACGATGCAGCCGATCCAGGTCAGCGGCGTCGATCCGGCGCTGGAAGGTCAGGTGTCCATCGTTGCCAAGCACATCGTTCAGGGGCGTCTGGATGCCTTGAAGCCGGGTGAATTCGGTGTGGTGATCGGCGAGATCACCGCGCGCCGCTTCCGCCTGAACGTCGGCGACAAGATCACTCTGATCGTGCCGGAAGTCAGCACCGCGCCGGGCGGCATCACTCCGCGCATGCAGCGCTTGAATGTGGTCGGCGTGTTCAAGGTCGGTGCCGAGCTGGACGGTTCTATGGCGCTGATCCATGTCGCGGACGCCGCGCAGATGCAGCACTGGGAGCCGAATCAGGTGCAGAGCGTGCGCCTGGCGGTGAAGGACCTGTACGCGGCGCCTCAGGTCTCGAGCGCCATCGCCACGGGCCTGGGCGAGGCGTACAAGGCTGACGACTGGACCCACACCCAGGGCAGCCTGTTCAGCGCGATGAAAATGGAAAAGACCATGATCGGTCTGTTGTTGCTGCTGATCGTCGCTGTAGCGGCGTTCAACATCATCGCGACTCTGATCATGGTGGTGAACGACAAGGGCGCGGACATCGCGATCCTGCGCACCATCGGCGCCACACCACGGCAGATCATGGCGATCTTCATGGTTCAGGGCACGGTGATCGGGATCGTTGGCACGCTGATCGGCGGCATCCTCGGGGTGATTGCGGCGTTGAACGTCAGCGAGATGGTGGGTTGGGTCGAGCGGGTTACCGGCCAGCACATCTTCAGTTCCGATGTGTATTTCGTCAGCAACCTGCCTTCCGAGTTGCAGGGTGGGGATGTGGCGTTGATCTGCACGGCGGGGTTTGTGATGAGCTTTTTGGCCACGGTTTATCCGGCGTGGCGGGCGGCGAAGGTTGAGCCTGCGCATGCGTTGCGGTATTCGTAATCTCTGAAATCGCCTTCGCGGGCAAGCCTCGCTCCTACAGCACTCACGCAAAACACTGTA
>NZ_JBSVXG010000035.1:0-38683 GCF_054070595.1 Pseudomonas sp. SDO55104_S430
AAAGAGGAAGGAAAAACAAAAACAAAGGACACAAAACCCCACCTCTCACAGAAAACCCCTCGCTCCTACAGGGGGCGGATGAAGGCCAACGACGCGGGCTGTCTGAATGTCTGCAGACAGCCCGGTGCCAGTCAGGTAGGTGCCGCTGCGGTGACCACTGGCCGTCCCGGTTTGCGCAGCGGGTCCAGGCGTGAGCCGCTGTAGCGGGTTTCGCGGAAGAAGCGCCAGCGGCCGAACAGGCCGTACACGTGAGTGACACGGCCTTGTTCGTGGTAACCCATGCGGATGTGCAACTTCAAGGCCGGGATGTTGTGAGTTTCGCAGACGTCCACCACCTTGTTGCAGCCCTGTGCGGCCATCGCCTCCCACAGGGCGACCTGCACGTCCACCGACAGACTGCTGCCGAAATAGGCGCGGGTCATCTCGCCACCAAACTCGAAGAACTCACCGGCCTTGACCGGGAACCAGCAACCGTAATAGTGGCGGTCGTGATAGTCGCGCGCGCTGCCCCAGATGAACGCTATCGCATGTCCCTCTTCATCCAGGTACATGTGACCGGTGTGACCTTCGGTCGCCAGCTCCGCCATGGTCTGTACCCGGTCGCCGAAGTGTTTGGCGAAGGCTGTAGCGTTCTGCGGGGTGATGGTCACCTGCCGCACGCCAGAGTAGGGCCGCAGCTTGTGCGGCGGCACCGGGGTCACCAGATCGCGCTCCATCCACAACAACTCCCAGTGGAAAAAAACATAGCGTTTCCACAAGGTGCCGAACGTGCGGCTCAGGCCTTTTTGTTTGATTCGTTCGCCGAGTTTGTCGATCAGGCTCATGGAGCCCTCCTTGGCCTGAATTGGCCGCGCGTGGGTGAAGGTATGTTGGGTATAGATCACGCTGGACGCCGCAGAAAGCGGGCACTTGTCTTAGTTTTGTATCAATGTGTGTAACATGCTTGACACACTTTTCCGGCGTCAAAAAGCCGCGCTTCGATCGCCTCGAAGCGCGCTTTTTTCTGATGGAAAACCCCGTGGAAAGGCTATTCCATGACGGTATCCGCGCGTTGTTCCACACCCCGACGGACCGCGTCATAAGCGACCCTGGGAACACCCGGCAATCGCTGCTCCAGCAGCGCGCTCAACGACTCCCCGGGCTCGAGATAGGCGTCGCCGAAATCGGCGCCAAGCTGATTGGGATGCGCGACGATTTCCAGCAGACCGTCGCTGGGCGGTGCGGCGTTGCGCAGATCCACCGGGGTACAGACATAGTCGGCAGTCGCCCCGGCCAGACTGCTCAGCCGATGATTGAGGAGCTCCTTGAACAGGCGCTTGGGCAGGCTGAGGTTTTGCCCAAGATTGCGCGCCAGCCTTACCGGAACGCTCTGACGAGCTGCGAAACGCGCAACGATCTCGCCGATGGGCCAGATGTTGTGCACGTGCTGATGCGAATCCAGATGGCTGGGGCGCAGTCCGTTGTCCAGACATCGTTGCCATTGCGCCTGAAGTTCCTGCTCGACCGCCAGACGATCCTGGTGACCGAGCCACAGCCGGGTTCGTGGCACGTTCAGATCGAACTCCCCGGCGCTGTTGCAGAAGGCCGGACGACTGAGGATGCGTCGGCTCAACGGCCGCCCGTAAGTCAGATTGAAATGCAGGCCGATGCGCCCTTCGAGCAACGGATGCCGCGCCAGTGCGCAGGCGGCCTCGAAGGCCGGCATGTTGGCCATCGCGGTAGCCGAACTGATGAGCCCGGCCTGGAAGGCTCCCAGGATCACCGCGTTTTCACAGGCACTCAGGCCGAAATCGTCAGCGTTGACTATGACTTGCCGTGGCATGTTCGCCCTCCATGAGTGTGTCGACGGCTGCTGTCGCCTTGGCCGTGATCGGCGCGACAGGAGCAGGAGCATTGACCGCTGCGGCGCGACGGGCCCGCCATTGTTGCAACAACGGTTTGCAAAGCTGCCAGAACCGCAGGGCAAGCCCCAGGGCCAGGCCGCTCGGGCGCCATGAATAAAAGCTCCAGCGCCAGTGTTCCATGTACCCGGTCATGCGCTCATGCAGTTGATGACTGGAATTTTCCAGGCTCACTCGCGATGCATCGACCCATTGCCAGTTGTCCTCCAGGCCCCAGCGAATCCACTCCTCGAGCAGCACCCGGCCACTGCCCAGATCGGCGTGCTGCGGCAGGAAGGCCAGGTTGTAGTCATACAGCCGACCCTGTTCCAGCAAGCCAAGACGGTAGCTGATGCAACGCCCTTCCAGTTCCAGCGTCACCACTCGCACCAGTCCCCGGGCGGCCAGCGCGGTGAAGGCATCGTCCATCCACTGGCGACGACGTGGGTCGGCAAAAATGCCCACGCCTTCGTCGCCTTTCCAGCTCAAGGCCTCGACTTCGGCGAGCATCGCCAGCAGCGGCCGCATGGTCAGGGCGTCGGGAGTGATGCGGCGTACCTGCGCGCCACAGGCGGCAATGCGCTTGCGGGCGCGGCGCAGCTTGTAGCGTGGATCGCCGGACACTTCCTGGTGATCGGCTTCGCTGATCAGGTGGACAGGCGCCCGACAACTCAAGCGCCGTTCGCCGGTGGAACTGCGACCGAGCCACTGACCCAGCCCGCCGACTTCCTCGAGCGGTGCGCACAGCTCGTTGAGTTGCAACAGCGCATGGGGCAGTCGACGGCGGATCTCGCCCAGCACCTGGCGCATGTGCGCGGCATCCAGGCGAGTCAGCAACGCCAGACGATCGGCCAGCGGGTACCCCAGATGATGCAGCACCCGAAAGGGCAATCCGCCGAAGCGCTCCACGCACGTCACCAGCGGCAGACACAACATCAACTCGTCACCCTGCCAGCCGAGCAGCACATGCAAGCGCTGATCTGCCGGCAGGGCCTGTTCCGACGCACACATCCATTCCAGCGCGTTGAACGGCGTGTGATCCTTCACCCGCAGCCGCAGAGCCTCATAAGCCTCTGCGGGGAAATCCGCGGCGCACAAAGAAGTACGCCATTGCAATCGCACTGTCATAGGGTCATACCACCTTAGCTTGCGCAGATGAGCGTTCCGGCTTGCGCAGGGTGTCCAGGCGTGAGCCGGTGTAGCGGGTTTCGCGATAAAAACGCCAGCGGCCGAACAGTTGATACACGTTGGTGATCCGCCCCTGTTCCTCGTATCCGGTGCGGATGTGCAGTTTCAAGGCCGGCACGTTATGCCACTCGCAAACATCCACAACCTTGTTGAAACCTTGCTCGAGCATGGCCTTCCACAGTTCTGTCTGCAGATCCATGGACAGCGACGTGCCCCAGTAACCGCGGCTCAACTCACCGCCGAATTCGAAAAACTCGCCGTCTTTCACCGGGAACCAGCAGCCGTAGTAATGCCGGTCGTGGTAGTCGCGACCGGCGCCCCAGATGAACGCCACCGCATCCCCGTTCTCGTCCAGATGCATCTGCCCGGTATGGCCTTCGCGGGCAAGCTCGGCCATGGTCTGAACGCGGTCACCGAAGTGGCGGGCGAATGCTTTGGCGTTGCCCGGCGTGATGCTGACGACCTGCAAGGGCGGATAGGATCTGAGCTTGTGCGCCGGCACCGGGGTCACCAGATCGCGCTCCATCCACAGTAGTTCCTGATGGGAAAAAATGTAGTGTTTCCAGACCTTTTTCAAAGTCGGACGCAGGCCATTGTGTTTAACGTGTTGGCTGAGTTTGTGCATTGCACCCATGATGTTGACTCCAGTCGGGTCGACCCGAAAGTGGCATGATCCGGTGCGCGCCGGAATGCCGGCACGACCAGGCTGCAGAGCGACAATCACGTGGCGTTCCATGTCAGGGCGAAAAGGGTTTGTCCCGGCAACTCGAAGCGCACGCGACCGTCTTTGCAGGTCGAGGGTGCGTCGCGGCTACGGTTGTCGGCGCCGAAGTATCGAAGCGATCCATTGGCCAGCGGGCAATGTACGCCGGCGATGTCGACTCGCTGCAGGCGTGATGCCTTGTTGACCCCCAGCAGACTGCGCTTGGAATCGTCGGCCATGGCCAGCACATCGACCTCGAACGCATCGTTCTCCAGGTACAGCACATCGTGCAGCCAATGTTGCTGGATGAATTGCTGGGCCAGGCCTACCGGTTTGAGTTCGAATCGATCGTCGCCCAGTACCCGCAGCATGCCCTTGGGGTACTCGGGCTCGTCGGCGGCCTGGAACCAGTTGAGCATCTGCAGCAAACCGTCCTGGGCCGAATTGATCGCCACCGAGGCCCACCAGAGCGAGGCGTAATGGGTCTCCTGATCGTAGGGGCTCAGACTCGATCCGCTGGACATGTTGGTCTGGTCCAGCAGCAGCGCCTTGCGTGGTCGACCGTTGGCGTCCAGCCCCACCAGCTCGGCGGCGCGCTTCACACTGTCGCGGTAGACCCGGGTCGCCAGCAAATCGCGAATCATCCATTCGTGCCACGCCAGTGCATCGATGCTGTCGCCCGACTCGGCCAGCAGGCGTCGGGCCCAGTCAATCCCGCGCTTGTCGGCGGCGTTGTCGGCGAGCGGGCCGTTGACCAGTCGCGAACTGGCAGGCATGGCGATCCGCACACCGGCCTTGGCGTTGTCGGGATTGGCGCGGACCTGGCGGGCCATGCTGGTGAAAATACGCTGGTAGCTCTGGTAGTCCGGATAGTTGAGGTTGGGCTCGTCGGCGAAACCGATGTAATGGGTGCCTTTGCCACCCAGGGCGCGGGTCGCGGCGAGCCAGGCGTCGAGGCCGGCATTGCTGGTGGTGTCGGCGCGCAGGTCGGCCTGGCGTTTGCTGCCGGCCAGCAGAGTGATGTCCTGAGTGATGCCGAAGCGTTGTTGATACAGCTGGCGAAAACCGTTTTCGTAGTCGGGCTGCCGGGCGGTGATGTCGACGAAGCTGTAGTAAGACCCCGCCCGCGGTTTCAGCGCATCGAGCGCGGCATGGCTGGCGGGCGGCGGCATCACGTAGGGCAGGGCGATGCCCAGATTCGGCGTGGTCCCCACCACCTTGTCGTGCACCGTCAGGCGAACCTGGCCCTGGTCTTCGCGCAACGGTTTGAGCTGCTGCGCATTCTGCGCGAACAGATTGGCCGTGCCGTCGAGCCAGAACGCCGCCTTGCCGCTGCCTTGCAGGCGCAGGCGCCAAACCTGATCGGTATTGGAAACCGGCAAGGCAACCTGATCGAACTGCCAGTAGGCACGGTACGGCTTGAGCGCCAGCGACAGCTGTTTGCCGTCTTCGACGCGCCGCGCCTGCAAGGCGCCGACACCGCCGTGGAACTTGCCGGCCAGAACGGCGTGTTCACCCGCCGCGACCTTGAAAAACAACTCGTCGCCGTCGCGGGTCTCGCTGCTGAAGTGCACTTTGGCCGGGGCGAACAACGCCACCGTGAGCTCGTCATGTTCGATCTTGTAGCGGCGGAAACTGTAGCCGGGAATCTCCAGGCGATAACTGGCGGCACCCGGTGCCAGCGGCCAGCTTTGCGTGCCGCGGGTTTCACTGGCGGCGATCCGGCGCTCGCCCGCCAGCCGGCCCTGGCCGTCAAGCAGGTACAGATGCTCTTCGTTCGCATCGGCTTGCCAGGCCGGCGCCCAGCGCACGGTCACGTTATCCGGAGAATCGGCTTGCAGGTACAGACTGCCGTCGCGGATGTCGGCCCAACGCATCGACCCCGCCCAGGCATCCAGCGACAGGCCCATGCTCACCGCCAGTGCGAAGTACTTCATGCCGACTTCCGTTGCAGGATGTGCAGCATCGGCGTCAGATCGCTGGGCAGGATGATCAGGGTTTGCCAGACCGGCACCCGGCTGAGGCGGCAATACAACACCAGCATCGCCAGCGTGACCGCCAGATAGGCGATGGACGAGGCGGCCGCGGCACCGACGATGCCGTACGCGGGAATCAACAACAGGTTCAGCGCCAGGTTAAGCAGCGCGCCGCAACCCATCATCAACGAAATCGAACCGGGTCGGTCCTTGCCCAGCAGGTCCAGGCGCAGAATGCTCGCGTAGCACAATCCCAACAGCCCGGGCAGTAACGCGAGCAGCGCCGGATAGGCCGGCTGATAGGCCGCGCCGAACAGGGTGACGATCAGCCACTCGCCGATCACCGCCATGGTCAGGCAGGCGCCGAGCATGACCGTGGCCGTCAGCCGCAGGGCCAGCGGCGTGACCTTCTCGATCCCTTCTTCCTGTTGCAACAGCCGTTTCATCAACGGTGTGGTCACCGCTTCCGGAACGATCAGCAGCAGCTCGGCGGCGGCGCTGGCCATCGCGTAGTGACCCAGTGCGGTACTGCCGAGCAGAGCGCCGATGAACAGGTAATCGGAGCGCAGAATCACTTGCTGGAACAACAGGTCCGGATGGCTGCGGGCGCTGTAGCGCAGCAGTTCGTTCTGGCTGGCGCGATCCCATTGCAGGGTGAGCGGCTGGTCGCGCTTGAGCCACAGCCAGCCGACCAGCACCACCAGGCTGATGCCGGCCAGCCAACTGACCAGTGCCGCTTCCAGCGCGGCGCTTTTCCACATCCAGAACAGCGCCAGGAACAGCAGCAGCGGCGCCAGCGATTCGATCAGCCGCAAGGCGTTGAACGCCACCACGCCCCCCGACGCATTGTGCAAGGTCAGCAGACCACTCTTGAGCACGGTCAGCGGCACCGCCAGCAACAACAGCCAGGCGAGCAGACCGAGTTGCACGGTGATGTCCAGTTCGCTGCCGAACTCGCGGGTCAGCGCCACCACCAGCAAGGTCAGCAAGCCGGCCAGCAGGCAGCCGAACACCAGCACCTGACTGAGCAGAAGACCCATTGAACGTTGCTTGGCCGCGTGATAGCCCACCGCCGAATTCAAGCCGCCGCTGGTGGCCGCGCTGATCAGGTCCGGCAGGGTGCTGAGCAAAGCGAACAATCCGCGCTCGCTGGGTCCGAGAATCCTGGCCAGCAACACATTGCGCAGCAAGCGCAGGGCAATCATTGCCAGCTTGGTGCCCATGCTCAGGGCCAGATGCTTGAGGTAGCGATTTCGGCTCATGGGCGTGCCCCGCGAAAGATGCGCCAGGACAACAGCTCGGGATTTCGCGCGGTGCGCTGACTGACGCCGAAGCGTGGCAAGGCCAGCGGGTCCTGGTCGCCGCGGTAGATCCCGGTTCCGGTGCCCAGGGCAAACCCGAACTGATGCGCCGCCACTGCCTGCCGCACCCGGGCATCGTGGTCGCCGTTGGGATAGCAGTACACGGGCAGCGGCCGGTTGCAGCCGTTCATCAGGGCCTGGCGGCTGCGTGTCAGTTCTTCATCCAGACGTTGATCGTCCAGACCGGTGAGGATCGCATGACTGGCGCCGTGGGGACCGAAACGCACCAGCCCCGAAGCCTCCAGCGAGCGCACCTGATGCCAGTCCATGGCCTGGGGCAAGGATTGCTGTGGGCAGGCATCGGTCAAGCGATCGAGATCCAGTGGCGAGAGGCTTTTGAGCTGTTGCAGAAAGTGCAGCAGCGCCAGGCTGCGGCGGTGCTCGTCGCTGTGTTCACACGCTTCGGGCAAAGGCTGATCCATGCGCCGCAGGCAGTCGATCAAGCGTTGACGCGCCGGTTCGCCATGGCTGTTCCACAGGGTTTCGCCAATGCTTTCCCACCAGAAGCGCTGGCGGCTGCCGATGAAGTCCGTCGACAGAAAGATGCTCGCCGGCACCTGGTATTTGCGCAGTAGCGCGAAGGCATTGTCCGCGTTGTCGCGCCAACCGTCGTCGAAGGTCAGGGTCACTTTCGGCCGGTGCGAGCGCAGGCTCCCCGGTTGCAGAATGTCCATCAGCGGCACGCAATCGAAATGCTTTTTCAGCCAGACCAGCAAATGCTCGAAAGCCTTGGGCCCCACGCACAGTTCATTGCGATGGGGCAGTTCGGCGGCGTTGTCGTCGGCCAGCACCCGGTGCAACATCAGGATCACGCCGGCGCCGTCCAGTTGCTGGCGTCCGACTGGAGAATGGAGGTACAGCCAGCCGCTGGTTCGCTTGAAAAGTTGTTTGATCGCCATGGCATCTGATCTCATCGATTCTGTTCGGGATTCCATTGCGCATAGCGCTGGCCACGCAGGAACTGCCACAGGCCGATGCTCATGCCGACAAGCGTCACCAGCAGGAATGCGGCCAGGCGAAAGGGTTTGGGCAGACGGTGCTGCGCATCCAGCAGGCCGGCGATGGCCACCGTGTAACCGAACAACTGCGCGACCAGGCTCAGGCGGTAAAAGCCATGCTCATCCCACAGCCAGAGATTGCTCAGCAGCAACGGCAGCAGGAGGACCGGGGCCAGACGCCGTATCAACTTGTGGCTGATCAACGCAATCGCGTACAGGCCGTGGCGCAGCGGATTGAGCAATTCGCGGCGCTGCGCCAGGCTTTGCAAGCCACCGACGGTGACCCGCTGGCGACGCCGAAACTGTTTGTCGGCTTCATCCACGCCGGTGTCGGTGACCCGCGCTTGGGGCACGTAGATGATCCGCTTGCCGGCAACCGGCGCGCAGGTGCTGATGAAAAAGTCGTCGTTGACCTCGGCCGGCACGTTCTGGAACAGCTCCCGGCGCAGCGCAAGCAACGCGCCGTCGGCCGAGACCATGCAGCCGGTGCGATTTTCCACCTTGCGCACCCAGCCTTCGTAGTGCCGATACAGGCTGTCGCCGATGCTCAGCCCCTTGCCCGTCACCGGGATCAGCATGTGCCCGGCGCAGGCGCCGACCCGGGGATCGACCAGGGGCGCGAGCAAATGGCCCAGGGTGTCGGTGGCCCATTGATTGTCGGCGTCGGTGAACACCAGAATCTCGCCAGTGCTCAGGGCGGCGCCGGCATTGAGCGTGGCGGCCTTGCCCTGGCGTGGCAGGTCGAGCACGGTGATCCGTTGGTCGACCACCTTGCGCGCGCAGGCCACGGTGTCGTCGGTGGAACCGTCGCTGGCCAGGATGATTTGCAGCGAGCGCGCTTGATAATCCTGGGCCAGCACGGTGCGCAATTTCTCTTCGATGTGCCGCGCCTCGTTGTGTGCGGCAATCACGATGCTCACGTCCATCGGCGGCGCCGGCGCATGACGCCGCGACGGGAAAAACGGCGCCAGCATTGTCAGCAGCAGCGGATAACCGAGCCAGGCGTAGACCGGTAATAACAGGCACGACCAGAAAATGAATTCAGCCACGGGCAGGCCTCCTGGCATTCCATTGACACAGACTGAGAATCAAACCGGCGCCTGCCAGGTGCAGGCGCACCCAGTGCAGCCCCCACAGTTGCAGGGTCAGCAGCGGGTCGCGGTGCCTGAAACTCTGGCGCAGGCTTAGCGCCAGGGCAGGCAGGACAGTGAGCATCAGCATGATCGCGGCATGGTGTGGATAGCCGCCGAGCAGGGCGGAAATGGCCATGAAATCGATGATCCACGCCGCGATGGACAGCAGCGGAAAGCGCAGCAGGCGCAGGCTCGGACCCTGGGCCTGGAGCAACTGCAAAAGACTGCCCTGACGCCAGAGTTCCTTGCCCATCCATTCGCGCCAGCTGGCTTCGTAACCCCAGTGCAGCGCGACGCTTTGATTGACCGCGAGCAGACAGGCTCCGCTGGCGGCCATGCGCAGAGTGAGTTCCTTGTCTTCGCCGGTACGCAGGTTTTCGTTGAAGCCTTCGGCCCGGTCGAACCAGCAGCGACGCATCAACAGATTGGCACTGGGCAACCACTGCACCTCCTGGGCACGTTGCGCGCCGGGGCGCAGGGTGCGGCGTTGCCACGCGCCGGCGTACCAGGGCGCTTGGGCCGGTGTGTGCAGATCCAGGCCCATGACATCGCCCCGGCCTTCCGACTCCATGCGCAGCAACAGCGTCAGCCAGTTTTCCGGCAGCTCGATATCGGCGTCGATGAAGGCCAGCCATTCGCCGTGGGCGACGGCCGCGCCGCGATTGCGCAAGGCACCGATGAGCAGGCCCGGCAACACCAGCACCTGCGCCCCGAACTGCCGGGCAATCTGTGGTCCTTCGTCGCTGGAGCCGTTGTCGGCCACGATCAGCTGGCATTCCAGGCCCGCAAAGTTGGCGGCGCGTTGCGCAGCCATCAAGGTGCGGGCGATATGCCCGGCTTCGTTGTACATCGGAATCACGATACTGACGCAGCTCATGAATGCTTCTCCGTCACTGGATTTTCTTCGGCCTTCAGGCGCAGCACCCAGGTCATGGCGAGCATGATCCAGAGGTATTTCTGATTGGGCGCGCTGAGGAACATCAGGAACAACGTCAACGAGAGGAAACTCATGCCCAGGTGAGTCATCAGGTCGGCCTGTCGCCAGTCATGGCGCTGCATCCAGGTCCGTCGGGCGCGCATCAGGTTGTACAGCCCCAAAGCCAGCATGCCGACGAACAGCAAACCGGCGGGAACCCCCAGTTCACTGAAGATTTCCAGGTAGGTGTTGTGGGCACGGCGATACAGGTCACCGATCTTGCGATTGGCGGAAAATGCCTTGGCATAACCGGTGGTGGCGTAGTGCAGCGGGAAGGTGCCGGGACCTGTGCCCAACAATGGGTTTTCACTGATCATCTGGCTGCCGACCACAATGTAGGACGCGCGCCGGCCGAGGGATTCGTCCTGGGCCTTGGCCCCCGAACTCAGAATGCTCAAGGACTGGATGCGCGCCACGTAACCGGCCGGCATCGCGTAGATCGCCAGCGGAATCACGATGGTCAGGCCCAGCATGGCGAAGCCCAGATGACGTGGACGGATGCGTGACAGGTGCGCGCGATAGTGCCACAGGCCGATCATCAGGCTGAGGAACAACACCACCAGTCCGGAACGGGATTCGGTCTTGGTCATGCCCCCCAGCAGCAAGATGAAGCAGCCGAGCCAGAACAGCCGATGCAGCGGGTTCGGGCCACGGATCACCAGCAGCAGGGCCAGCGGCACGGCGAAGGCGATCAGCATGGCAAAAGCGTTGGGGTCTTCCAGCAGGCCGGCGGCGCGACCCTGATCCTGGTAGCGGGCGGAAAACATCGCCAGCGCGCAGGTGAGGGTGACGCTGAGGGTCACCAGTCTGGCGAACAGGTCCATGTTCATCTCACGCCCGATCAGCAGCGTGATCACAAACAGGATCAAGCCCACGCTCAACTCACGCAGATGACCCAGGGACATGCCCATGTCGTCGGTGTTGAGCAGGCTCAACAGATACAAGGCCATGAAGGCGATCAGATAACGCCACAGGTTGCTGCGCAGGCGCTCGGCCGGAATCTGCCGCAACACCAGTTGCATCATCAAAATCAGCGCCAGCGAGGCACCGATCAGTTTGGTGCCGGACAACGCGCTGTCCTTGAAAAAGCCTTCCAGGGGAATCAGTGCCGCGATGCCCAGCAGGCCCCAGGACGGCTTGCGGTAGAGGGTCGCGACACCGATCAGGCCCAACACCGCTCCCGGCGCCAGGAATGGATAAGGGGTGATCAGCAGTGCAAGGCACACCAGCCCCACCAGACTGACGATCGAGAGCGGGAAAATCATGCGCGTGTCTCCCGTGCAGTGCGGATGTACAGCTGCGACCAGCGTTCAGCCAGGGCCTTGAGGTCATAGCGATCCATTTGCGTGCGTCTGGCGTTGTAGCTCAGCTCGCGGCCCAGCGCCGGGTCACTCAGCAGGGCGTCGATCTGTCGGGCGAGCGCGGGGACGTCGGCAGGCGTCGCCAGCAAACCGTTGTGCCCGTCCTGCAGCACATCGGGAATCCCGCCGACGCCGAACGCCACCACCGGCACCCCGGCCTGCATGGCCTCCAGCAGAATCATCGGTGTGCCTTCGGTGCGCGAACTGATCACCAGCGCGTCGAGTTGCCGCCACCAGAGGCGCATGTCGTTCTGGTAACCGGGCAGGCTGATGCGTGACGCCAGACCGGCCTCCTCGATTTGCCCCAGCAGACGGTCACGCTCGGGCCCATCGCCCAGCATCACCGCGTCCAGCTGCGAGTGGCGCCAGCACAACGGGACCAGCGCATCGAGAAACAGATCCGGGCCTTTCTCGCTGCTCAGGCGCCCGACGTAACCGACCAGCCGGCGCTTGCGGTCGATGGCCGGCGACGGCGCATCGAGAGCGGCCGGCAGGCCGTTGGGGATCACTTGCAGCTTCTCGGCATCCACGCTGGCCTGGCGACACAGCGTGGCGATGCTCTCGGCCACGCACACCACACGGCTGACCGAGGCGGTGCGGCACAGTTGCAGGCTCAGCCAGGTGTAGAACTTCTGCTTGCGACTGCGTGGCGTGAATCCGTGCTGGGTGATCACCAGCGGCAGGCGCAACAGGGTTGCGCCGATCCAGCCGAACAGCAGGCCCTTGAAGTTGTGCGTGTTGATCAATGGCCGCTCCGCCCGGCGCTGGCGCAAGTGCGCCAGCAAGGCTCCCAGTCCCGTGCAGCCGCGACAGTCCACGCCGGCCTCGCGAAACCGCGCGAGCAACTCGTAGGGTGCATCGAGAAACAGCACCTGGTGTTGGCCGGGGGTCGCAAGGCAATGGTCGAGCAACATCCGCTCGGCGCCGTAGAAGCCGCCGCTGCTGAGCAAATGAATGATCGGCAGCGGTGGGGTGAAGGGCGCGTTCAATTGCGCACCCAATGGACCAGCCCCGGCACGCTCCAGCTCTTGTTCGCACTGGTGGGCTCGACGTTCTGTTCGTTGATCACCAGCAGCACCGGCAGGCCCAGCTCATGGCTGATTTGCGCAGGGTGCTTGAAGCGGTGGTCGAAGAACTCACGCACGTACACCAGGGCAATCGCCAGCAGCAGACCGGTGAACAATCCGAACGGAATGATCAGCATCGGCTTGGGAAACGCCGCTTCGGTCGGCTCGAACGGCGGGCTCAGGACCCGGGCGTTGGACAGGTCGTTGTCCAGCGAACGGGCGGTGCTGCTTTCGGCGAAACGCTGGGCGTAGGTGGAGAATGCCGCGTGCAGGGCGTCGATTTCAGTGTCCACCTGGCGCAACTTGCTCTGGGTTTCCTGCAACAGGTGAATACGGTTCTTGTACTCGGCGATGCGCGCGGTCTTCTGCTCGATCACCGAGCTGACGATTGCCAGGTCGTTGGTGCGCTCCTGAATGCGATTGCTGACCACCTTGAGGAATTGCTGGCGGGTGCGGGCGATCTGCTCGCGGGTCAACAGCATCGGTTCACTGCCGGGCTGGAAAATTGCCAGGTCGTTCATGTAGCGGCTGACCTGGCTGGTCAGCGCCTCGCCCATCTGTTTGATCTCGCGATCTTCGAAGGCGACGTTGTCCACGGTGGTGGTGAAGGTGTAGGGGAAGGTGTAGTCGTTGAGTTTGGAATCCTTGGCGGCGGCCAGGCTGGTTTTCAGGTAGTCGAGCCAGCGCTGGCTTTGCAGCAGGCGATCGCGGTACAGGTTGAGCGCCTGTTCCTCGGTGTTGATTGCGTTCAGGCGAAAGGTGATTTCTTCCTTGGGATCAGACGCGCCCACCGCTTCGAGCAAGGACTGGCGGTTGCCTTCCAGGCCGTTGAGGCGCACCTGGTACTGGGTCTTCTTGGATTCATAGAAGCTTTGCGGCAGATCGATCGATTGCAGCGCCTGGCGACTGACCAGATAGTTTTGCAGCAGCGCCGCGACGAACTTCGTGCCCTGTGCCGGATCCGGGAAGCTGTAGATGATCGAGATCACGTTGGAGCCGGGCAGGGTTTCGATCTTCAGGCTATCGATCGCTTGTTGGGTCAAACCGTCCAGAGCGGTGTCGCGCACCGGATCGGTTTCCATGCCCAACGCCGACTTCAGCGGATTGATCATGTGCTCGCGCAACGGCGTGACCACATGATTTTTCAGAGGTTGCGCCACCAGTTTGTCGAACATGCCCGGTGGCGGACTGTACTCACCGGCATCGCGCAGTTCGCTGATGGTCTGCCGGATCAGGGCGGGCGAGCGCAGGATATTGCTCTCGGTTTCCATGTCCGCCAGAGAAGGGGGAATGAAGGTGGCGTTCTCCTGATTGAGCGACGTGGTGGCGTCTCCCTGGGAAAGCTTTTTCGACTGCACGATCACCTGCGCGGTGATATCGAAGCTCTGCTTGAGCAACAGCGGCAGCACCAGGGCAATCACTGCAAAGACCAGGAACACACGCTTCACCAATTGCTTGTTGGCGAAGAAGATCCTGAAGAACTCGTGCAGGTAGTTTTCCTTTGGATTCATGTCAGATCACCTGAGAGTCAGTTGTTGTCGCTGTCTTTGTTGTCGACGCGGTAGCCGAAGCTGAACCCGACGCCCTGGAACAGCACCACGTCGGCCAGTTGCCGGGCCAGTTCGCCGGCGCTGGCCAGCTTGGTTTTCGGCACGTAGAGCATGTCTTCCGGTTGCAGGTAGGCGATCTGCGAGGCATCGCCCGCCAGGGCTTTTTCCACGTCGTAGTGACGGGCTTCGACCTGGTTGCCGTTGCGACGCATGATCACCACCGAATCCAGGCGCGCCTTGACGTTGGAGCCGCGGGCCAGGGTCAGTGCCTCGAGCACCGAGACCGGGCGGCGGATCGGGTAGGAGCCCGGCTGACCGACTTCGCCGAGCACGTAGATCTCGTTGCCGGCGGTGGACTTGAGCAGCACATCGACGGTCATGCGTCCCGGCAGTTGCGCGTACTTCTTATTGAGGAACGCTTCGAGCTGATTGACCGTCATGCCCTGCAGCGGCACCGAACCGATTTCCGGGAAGCTGGCGTAGCCGTCGGTGCCGACGGTGATCTCGCGGCTCATGCCGGTGGCGGGGTGGTTCAGCGCGCTTTTCAGATTCTGCTCGTTGGTCAGCGGGCTGATGAT
This sequence comes from Pseudomonas sp. SDO55104_S430, assembly GCF_054070595.1. NCBI lineage: Bacteria > Pseudomonadati > Pseudomonadota > Gammaproteobacteria > Pseudomonadales > Pseudomonadaceae > Pseudomonas > Pseudomonas sp. SDO55104_S430. The sequence goes on from NZ_JBSVXG010000035.1 coordinate 14,772, forward strand.
CTGCACGGTCAGCTGGTTGCGGTTGGGCTGGAATAGCGCCTTGCGGTTATAGGCCCGCTGGATTTCCTGGCGAGCTTCGTCGCTTGTCAGCCCGGCGATTTTCACCGACGTGTTGGCTCCCGGCAGTTCGATGCTGCCGTCGGGCAGTACCAGCTGATTGCCGTTGAGCTGGCTGGCGGCGGTGAAGTTAAGGCCGACCTGGTCACCGGACTGAATGCGGTAGGCATCCGAGCCGCTGGTGCTGATGTGGAAGATCACGTCCAGCACGTCCTGCGGGCGCAGCGTCTGTTCGACCTTGGGCATGTCGGTGGCCTGGGCGTTGGCCGGCGCGGCGGTCAGAATCTGCACCGGCATGCTGCGGGTATCTGAAGTGCTGGTGCAGCCCGCAAGCGGCAGCAACAGCAGGACAAGCATCTTGGCGTTCATAAGCGTCATCCTTTCTGGCGGTTGCTTACAGGTTTTTGTACAGCCACTTGGGCATGTAGTACTTGCGCCGGTTGAACACGCTGCCGACCAGCGTCGCGCCGGCCTGGGTCAGACGCTGTGCCGCGGCCTGGGCAACTTCCCAGCGGGTGTCTTCGCAACGCACGACCATGATCACGCCGTCAACCTGGGTGCTGATGACCAGGGTGTCGGCAGCCGAATAGACCGCATCGCCGTCTATCACCACGAAGCGATAGCGGCTGCCCAGGTCGTCGAGCAGATGGCTCAGTCGTTCCGGTGTCAGATGCTCGTTACTGCGTGGAAAGCGGCCTGCCGGCAATACGTGGAAGGGCAGACTGGACACGTCCACCACACAGTCCTGCAGCAAGGGCGGGTTCTGGGTGTTGAACAGCAGATCGTGCAGACCGCGCTCCTTGGTCAGCCCCAACTGCTGCGAAAGGTTGCCGGCTGACTGGCTGGCGTCCACCAGCAGCACCTTGCCGCTGCTCATCTGGGCCAGTTGACCGGCCATGGCCATGGCACTGGTGGTCGTGCCCGCGCCGGGGTTGGCGGCGGTCAGCAGCAGGATGCGCAGATCCTGGTCGAGCACCGTGGATGTCAGGTTGGATTCGCTTGGGTTGGCGATGTCGAGACTCTTTGCAGTTGAACCGTCCATTAGCTTGCTCCGTGGCCGCTGAATACTTTGAAGGGGGTTTTCAACAGGATCTTCAGATCAAGCAGCAGGCTCTGCTCGGCGATGTAGCTGAGGTCCAACTCAACGCGCTGGTCGAAGTCGATATTGCTGCGCCCGGATATCTGCCACAGACCGGTCATGCCGGGGTAGATGCTCAGACGCGCCAGATGGTTGTCCTTGTAGCGACAGGCATTGAACGAGGTGGGCCTGGGGCCGACCAGGCGCATGTCGCCGGTGACCACATTGATCAGGTTCGGCAGCTCGTCGAGGCTGGTGCGGCGCAGGAAGCCGCCGATACCGGTAATGCGCGGGTCGTTGTCGATCTTGAAATCGATGGCGTCGGCGCCGTGCTTGTTGAGGTAGCGCAGAGATTCCTTGAGCTCCTCGGCGTTGGTCACCATGGTGCGGAACTTGAACATGCCGAACACGCGGCCGCGGTAACCGGTGCGTTTCTGTACGAACAGCACCGGTCCCGCACTGGTGCGTTTGATCGCCAACGCCAGGCCGATCAGCAAGGGGGAAGCCAGCAGCAGGATCACCAGCGCACCCAGGCAGGAGAGCACACGATTGGTCCGCGACAAAGTCCATGGCCGCGCGCCGTCGCGGCCGGTCACCCAGCCTCGGCCCTGCATGTGGATCGCCGCGTCAAGGCGCATTCGTTGCTCCGGATCCAGGCGCTTGTCTCTGCGCAGTTGTTGCAGCGGTATGCCTTTTTCGAGTCCAGTCATGGTGTCCTCCACACGCTTGCGCCACGAGCGCCTTGGGCGTTGGGCAATGGGTAGTAGTCGCGGAACCAGGCAACGAAACGTCCCAGTCCCTCATCCAGCCCGATCCGTGGCTGGAAACCGGTGGCGCGCGCCAGGTCGCCGGCATCTGCGCAGGTGTCGAGCACATCTCCCGGCTGTAGCGCCAGCAACTCGACCAGGGCGGTTTGCCCCAGGTGTTTTTCCAGCAGCGAGAGGTAAGTCTTGAGCTCCACCGGCTGCTGACCGCCGATGTTGAAGATCCGCCAGGGCGCCATGCTGCTGGCCGGGTCCGGTTGTTCCCGGTTCCATTCGGGGTTGGCTTGCGGCGCCTGATCGATCAGGCGCGCAATGCTTTCGATGATGTCGTCGATGTAGGTGAAATCGCGGCGGTGTGCGCCGTGGTTGAACAGCTTCACCGGTGTGCCTTCGGTGATCGCCCGGGCGAACTGGATCGGCGACATGTCGGGCCGTCCCCACGGGCCGTACACCGTGAAAAACCGCAGGCCAGTGCAGGGAATGCCGAACAGCTGGCTGTAGCTGTGCGCCATCAGTTCGTTGGCTTTCTTGGTCGCCGCGTATAACGACAGCGGATGATCGACACCGTCACTGACCGAGTACGGCGTACGCTGGTTGGCGCCGTACACCGAGCTGGACGAGGCATAGATCAGGTGCCTGACCGGATGCCGGCGGCAGCTTTCGAGCACGTTCAGGAAGCCGTTGAGATTGCTGTCCAGATAGGCCCGGGGATTGTCCAGGGAATAACGCACCCCGGCCTGCGCCGCGAGGTTGATCACCACCTCGGGCCGTTCGCGGGCAAACAGGGTTTCGATGGCTTGAGCATCGGCCAGGTCAATCGGTGAGAGCTGGAAAGGACCGACCTGTCCGCACACCCAGCGCACGCGGTCGTGCTTGAGTTGCGGATCGTAGTAGTCGTTGAAATTGTCCAGCCCGATCACCTCGTGCCCGTCGCGCAGCAGACGCAATGCGCAGTGGGCACCGATGAACCCGGCGGCGCCGGTCACCAGGATTTTCATGGGCGCAGCACCTGAGGCAGGATGTGGCGCAGGCCGATGCCGCTGTAGTTCAGGCCCGCTGCCGCAACATGTTCCGGGTTGTAGAGATTGCGTCCGTCGATGATCACCCGCGAGCGCAGCTTGGTCGCCAGATGGTCGAAATCGACCACGCGGAAATTTTTCCATTCAGTGCAGATCACCAGCGCGTCGGCGTCTTCCAGGGTGTCGTCGCGGGTGGCGCACAGGTGCAGGTCATTGCGATAACCGTAGAGGCGCCGGCATTCGGCCATGGCTTCAGGGTCATACGCTTGCACGCTGGCGCCTTCGGCCCACAACGCATCCATCAGGTAACGGCTGGGCGCTTCGCGCATGTCATCGGTATTGGGTTTGAACGCCAGCCCCCAGATCGCGATGGATTTGCCGGCCAGCCCCTCTGGAAATTGCGCCTTGAGTTTGCTGAACAGGATGTGGCGCTGACTGTCGTTGACGTCGGTGACGCTGCGCAGCAGGCGCAACGGCATGCCGTTGTGTTCAGCGGTGTGCAGCAGGGCGCGCAGGTCCTTGGGAAAGCACGAACCGCCGAAGCCGCAACCGGGGTAGATGAAGTGGTAACCGATGCGCGGGTCCGAGCCGATGCCTTTGCGCACCGCTTCGATGTCGGCACCGAGCAGTTCGGTGAGGTTGGCCAGTTCGTTCATGAAGCTGATGCGCGTGGCGAGCATCGCATTGGCGGCGTACTTGGTCAGTTCGGCGCTGCGGTTGTCCATGAACATAAGCTTTTCGCGGTTGCGGCAGAAGGGCGCGTACAGCTCGCTCATCTGCTCGCACGCGGTGTCGTCGCTGGTGCCGATGATGATCCGGTCCGGGCGCATGCAGTCGGCCAGGGCGCTGCCTTCCTTGAGAAACTCCGGGTTCGACACCACGCGCACCTGCAGCGAATCCTTTTCGCGGCGGTGCAGTTCCTGGCGGGCGGTGGTCGCCACCTGATCCGCCGTGCCGACCGGAACCGTGGACTTGATGATCAGGGTGCGGTCGGCCTCCATGAAGCTTGCGATCTGCCGGGTCACTTCCAGCACGTGGCTGAGGTCGGCGGATCCGTCCTCATCGGCCGGAGTGCCGACTGCGATGAAAATCAGATCGCCGTGTTCGACGGCGTCACTGGCCTGAGTGGAGAACAGCAATCGCCCGGCCTTGATGTTTTCTTCCAGCGTGCTGGACAGCCCCGGTTCACTGATCGGTGGTACGGCCGATTGCAGTTGCCGGATCTTGTTTGGATCGATGTCGACACACAGGACGCGATGTCCCACATCGGCCAGCGCCGCTGCCTGTATCAGGCCAACGTAGCCCGTACCAAATACGCTCACGTCCATATCGGCCGCCTCGTAAGTCGGTTGAAAGAGATCAAAAATGGGGAAGACAAAAGGGGTATAGCGCAGCTGTGGAAAAGCATTACAGCCACATGACATGTAAAACGGGTAATACATCCCCCAGCTTTGGGGCCAATTGCCATCAAACGCTTGTCCCTGCTGGGTTTGCCTCGAAAAGCTGCGTCAAAAAAAAATTTCAATAAAACGATGGACGGTCGAAAGTGTTGAATTTAAAGGTTTGTAACAACTTTAGTGTGTCAGAAATGAATCAAACGGTTTTTTGACGCTTACGTTCCTTTCATCGGATTCTTTGCTCTCGGCTGGCACAGTGCTAGTTTCAAAAAATGGCCGGCAAGTTTCTGTCGTCCCCGTCATTGGGTGGTCGAGCGAATGATCAGGTATCTCAAAGAGATTTTAATAGCTGTCAGTTTTGCCACTCATTATGACTATTACTTTAGTCGTATCAGTGCGCTGGGCGTTGGTTTCCCGTTGATGCTGTTTGGCGGCATGTTTGTCGTTTTGACCGTGGCACTGTTGATGGCGGCCTATGTACGCCAGACACTGATCCGCCATTGCCTGGCGCTGGTGATCTTTGCCTCGGCAGTGTTTTTCGACGTGTATTCACGGGTGACGGCCGACTACCTGACCTACAGCAGTTTCGTCTCGCTGGTTTATTCGGGCGGGTTCATCGAAGAGGCGCTGTATCAGTACCGCGATGCGATCATCAGCGGTGTACTCACCAGCCTGCCGTTACTCGTGGGCATCGCTCTCAAGCCACGCCGACGTGCACCGGTGCCGGGGGCATGGCTGGTGGCGGCACCGTTGATGGCCACCCTTTTGCTCAGCGCGGTGTTGTTCGTGCGTGCGGGAGAGGGCGCGCGCGGATTGCCGTTCATGTACACGCCACTGGCCTACCTGAACCTGTTCGCCTATGAGGCCCTGCACAATACCGTTGGCCCGCGCGAACCGGTCACGCTGGCGCGCACCGGGCAACCGGTCAGCCATGACATCGTGCTGGTGATCGACGAGAGTGTTTCGGGCAACTACCTGGATATCAACACTCCCTACGGCGTGCACAGCAACCTCAAGGAGCCGCGTCCTGGCGTGGATATTTTCAACTTCGGCTACGCCGCCTCGATCGCCAACTGCAGCGTCGACACCAACGTGACCCTGCGCTACGGCGGTACCCGCGCCGACTATGTGCGCATCAACAGCACCCTGCCTTCGATCTGGCAGTACGCGAAAAAAGCCGGGATGCATACGGTCTACATCGATGCGCAACGCACCGGCGGCCACTTGCAGAACCTGATGAGCGAAACCGAGAAAAAGGACATCGACCAATTCGTCCAGTTCGACCAGACCAGCGTGCGCGAACGCGACATGGCGGTAGCGGCGAAAATGATCGAATTGCTCAACGACGATCAGCCGCAGCTGGTGATCGTCAATAAGGTGGGTGCACACTTCCCGGTGCACGATAAATACCCTGACGGATTCATGGCTTATCGTCCGACCTTGCCCAGGGGGCAGTTCGTCGAAGTCGCGGACTCGGGGGAGCGCGACGGCTTCAATGGCCAGCCCGACGACTGGGTGCTGTACCGCAACGCCTACAAGAACACGCTGCTGTGGAATGTCGGCGAATTCTTTTCCCGGGTGTTCGCCCAGGCGAATCTGAACAATGCTTTGCTGATCTACACCTCCGACCACGGACAGGATCTGCATGAGCGCGGCAATCCGGGGCTGAACACCCATTGCGGCGGCGCGCCGGTAGCCGAAGAGGGACTGGTGCCGCTGGTGGTGATTCAGGGCAGCGGCCTGAAAACCCTGGACTGGCAGGCACACTTGGCCGACAACAAGGACCGCTCCAGCCACTACAACATCTTCCCGACCTTGCTGCAGTTGATGGGCTACGACCTGGCTGCGGTGCAGGCGCAGTACGGCAAGCCACTGAGCGAGCCGACGGCGGATGAGTTCACCTTCAACTACCGATTCAATGCGCGGTTGGGCGCGAGTCCGGAATGGAAGCACATCGATTTGCAGAACATTGTGGTGCCGGAGAAGGCGCCGACGAGTGTGGCGGTGGGGCAGTGATTTTTCGCTGAATCCAACGTTCAATCGCGAGCAGGCTCACTCCCATAAATGATCGATTGTGGTGAGTGCAAAGTCCTGCTCGCAAAGGTCGGTATTAGGCGGCGTCATCGCCCTCCGCTATCCTAGGCTCACTCCCGTCAGCGAGCCTTCCCCATGCTTGAAGTGCAGGGCGTCTTCAAAAGCTACGCCACTCCGCAGGGCCCTTTGCCGGTGCTGCAAGGTGTCGACTTGCGTCTCAAACCCGGCAGCAGCCTGGCGTTGATGGGCGAGTCGGGCAGTGGCAAGAGCACCTTGCTGCACCTGATTGCCGGGCTGGACAAGGTCGATCGCGGCAGCATCCGCAGCGGCGAACATCGGCTGGAGCAGATGAGCGAAGGGCAACTGGCGAACTGGCGGCGCACGGAAATCGGTCTGGTTTTCCAGCAGTTCAACCTGATCGGCAGTTTGCGGGTGGAGGACAATCTCGCGTTTCAGGCGCGTCTGGCAGGGCGCCATGATCCGCGCTGGCAGGCGCATCTGGTGCAGCGCCTGGGTTTGGCCGATGTGCTCAAGCGCTATCCGGAACAACTCTCCGGCGGCCAGCAACAACGGGTCGCCCTGGGCCGAGCCCTGGCCTCGCAACCGAAACTGCTGCTGGCCGACGAACCCACCGGCAGCCTCGATGAAGCCACCAGTGCCGAAGTGCTCAAGCTGCTGCTGGAACTGCTCGACGACAGCCCCACCACCTTATTGATGGTCACCCACAGCCCCAGCGTCGCCGCGCGGCTGGCGGAAAAAGTGGTGTTGCATGGCGGTCGTCTGGCCGGTGTGGACGGGCGCTGAGATGCCCATCTTCCGCGAGACCCTGCGAGCGCTGCTCAGCCACTGGCGCCAGCACCCGGTGCAGTTTTTCAGCGTGCTCACCGGATTGTGGCTGGCCACCAGCCTGCTGATCGGCGTGCAGGCGCTCAACAGTCAGGCGCGCGAAAGCTACGCCAGGGCCAGCCAGTTGATCGGCGGCGAACCCCAGGCCAGCCTCAGCGCTCTTGCCGGCGCGACCTTTCCTCAGCAATGGTTCATCGACCTGCGCCGCGCCGGTTGGCCGGTGTCGCCGGTGTTGCAGGGGCGGGTGACGCTCAAGGGTCATGAGGATCAGCGTCTGCAACTGATGGGCATCGAGCCGGTGTCGTTGCCGGCGGGCGGCGTGGTGGCCGGGCAGAGCATGGCCATCGATCAGGTGGTCGAGTTCTTCACCCCGCCGGGCAGCACCTGGATTTCTCCGCAGACCTTGCAGGCGCTGGGACTGAAGGAAGGCGATCGCCCGCAGGCGCTGAACGGCCAGGCGCTGCCCCCCTTGAAAGCGCAAACGGACATGGCCCCTGGGCTGTTGCTGGTGGACATCGGCTTCGCCCAGCAGATCCTCGAACTGCCGGACCAGCTTTCGCGCCTGCTGCTGCCCAAGGATTTCACCGCACCATTGCCTGACCCGTTGAAAGGCCAGCTGCAATTCAAAAGCAGTGGCGAAGAAAACAATCTCGCGCGCCTGACCGAAAGCTTCCACCTGAACCTCGATGCGCTGGGTTTTTTGTCGTTCGTGGTCGGGCTGTTCATCGTCCACGCTGCCATCGGCCTCGCACTGGAACAGCGTCGCGGCCTGCTGCGGACCCTGCGCGCCTGCGGAGTCAGTGCGCGAATGCTGATCGGCTGTCTGGCGGTGGAACTGGCGGCGCTCGCGCTGATCGGTGGCGTGGCCGGGGTGGTCAGCGGTTACCTGCTGGCCAGCGTGCTATTGCCGGATGTCGCCGCCAGCCTGCGTGGCCTGTACGGCGCCGAAGTGGCGGGGCAGTTGACCCTGAGCCCACTGTGGTGGCTCGGCGGTGTCGGCCTGGGGCTGCTCGGCGCCTTGCTCGCCGGGGCCAACAGTTTGTGGCGGGCGGCGCGCTTGCCACTTTTGGCATTGGCCGATCCGCAAGCCTGGCATCAGGCCCACGCACGCTGGTTGCGGCGCCAGGCGTGGGTAGCGACGCTGGCCCTGGCAATCGCGTTGCTGGCGTTGTTGCGCGGTGACAGCCTGGCCAGCGGTTTCGTGTTGATGGCCGCGCTGTTGCTGGGCGCCGCTTTGGCGTTGCCGGTGGTCCTCAATGCCGTGCTCGACGGCATGTTGGGGCACAGCCGTTCGGTGCTCGGTCAGTGGTTCATCGCCGATTGCCGCCAACAATTGCCGGCCCTGAGCCTGGCCCTGATGGCGCTGCTGCTGGCCCTGGCGGCGAACATCGGTGCCGGCAGCATGACCGCCGGTTTCCGCGAGACCTTCAACAACTGGCTCGAACAACGGCTGACCGCCGAGCTCTACCTCAACCCGCAAAACCCGACCCAGGCCCTGGAACTGCACAGCTGGCTAAAGCAGCAGCCGCAACCCACGGCGGTGCTGCCCAACTGGCAGGTGGCGGTCCAGGTGCAGGGCTGGCCGACGGACATCTTCGGCGTCATCGATCACCCGACCTATCGCCAGCACTGGCCGCTGCTCGAAGCCTTGGGCGACGCGGCATGGGAGCGCCTGGCCGCTGACGACGCGATGATGCTCAGCGAACAACTGGCCCGGCGCCTCAAAGTGCAACTGGGCGATCATCTGACGATCGACACGCCCAACGGCCCGTGGTCGCCGCGCATCGTCGGGATCTACGCCGATTACGGCAATCCCAAGGGTCACATTCTGGTCAACGTCAGGCACTTGCTGCGCGGCTGGCCGCAGCTGGCGCCCAATCGTTTCAATCTGCGCATCGAGCCGGCGTTGATCGCGCCTTTTGTCACGACGTTGCAAGCGCGTTTCGCCCTGGAAGACAGTCGTATCGTCGATCAGGCCCGGCTCAAGGGTTGGTCCACCCAAGTGTTCGAGCGCACCTTCGCCGCCACCGCCGCCCTCAACAGCCTGACGCTCTGCGTGGCCGGAGTGGCGCTGTTCATCAGCCTGCTGACGCAAAGCCAGAGTCGTCTCGGGCAACTGGCGCCGCTGTGGGCGCTGGGGGTGACGCGCCGGCAACTGATGCTGCTCAACCTCGGCCAGACCTGGTTGCTGGCGCTGCTGACCTTGGTGCTGGCGTTGCCATTGGGCATCGCTCTGGCCTGGTGCCTGGACGCGGTGATCAACGTCCAGGCCTTCGGCTGGCGCCTGCCGTTGCGGCTGTTTCCGCTGCAACTGCTGCAGTTGATGGGGCTGGCGGTGGTGGCGACCTTGCTGGCTTCGGCGTGGCCGCTGTACGCCTTGTATCGCACGCAGCCGGCGGATCTGTTGAGGACGTTTGCCCGTGAGGATTAAGTGCGCGCTGTGGCTGCTGGCCTTGTTGATCAGCGGCTGCGATCAACCGGCGCCCGAGGAAAAAGGCTTCGCCGGGCTGGGCAATCAGGCGGCGGCATTCACTCCCGTGGTGCCCGGTCGAGTGTTCAGCTTCCCGGCGGATCACGGCCCCCATGACGGCTTTCGCATCGAATGGTGGTATGTCACCGCCAATCTCAAGGACGAGCAGGGCAACGAATTTGGCGTGCAGTGGACGCTGTTTCGCAGCGCCCTGAAAGCCACGCCCGAGGTGGCGGGCTGGGAGAACCAGACCCTTTGGCTCGGGCACGCGGCGGTGACTTCGGCGACGGTCCACCATGCCGCCGAACGTTATGCCCGTGGTGGCGTGGGCCAGGCCGGGGTGAGCCTGACGCCGTTCAATGCGTGGATCGACGATTGGCGCTTCGCCAGTCAGTCGAGCGACGCCGACCCTTTGGCGGAGCTGCAATTGAGCGCCCGGGACAAGGATTTCGGTTATCAACTGCGGCTGACGGCGGATCGTCCACTGGTGCTGCAAGGGGAGCAGGGCTTCAGCCAGAAATCCGAGCAGGGTCAGGCGTCTTATTACTACAGCCAGCCGTTTTTTCAGGCCAGCGGCAGCCTGGAGATCGACGGCAAGGTTCATCAGGTCAAGGGTCCTGCATGGCTTGATCGCGAATGGAGCAGCCAGCCGCTGACCGCCAATCAGACCGGTTGGGACTGGTTTTCCCTGCATCTGGACAGCGGGGAACAGGTGATGCTCTATCGCATGCGGCACAAGGACGGCGCGCCTTACCTGACCGGCACCTGGATAGACGCCCAGGGCGGGACGCAGATGCTGCACAGTGCCGACATCCAGCTCATCCCACAGGACACCGCCCGCGTCGCCGGCCGCTCGATGCCGGTACGTTGGGCCATCCGGATTCCGGGCAAACACCTCGACATCGTCATCGACGCCCTCAACCCCAACGCCTGGATGGATCTGCGCATCCCCTACTGGGAAGGCCCCGTACGCCTGAGCGGCAGCCACGGCGGGCAGGGTTACCTGGAAATGACCGGCTATTGAATCACCACCGTCACTGTAGGAGCGAGCATGCTCGCGATGGAGGCCAACGATAACGCGGGAAACCTGACACCCCGCGGTGCCCATGCGTTCTTCGCGAGCAAGCTTGCTCCTACAGGGTTTGGTTAGTCGACGAATGGCGAGGTATTTGGGACGAAGAATCAGCTGCATCTGTGTTGAACTATGGTGCCATCATGACCCTCTACCAAAGGAATCCCCGCACCGGAGCCCGCCATGCGTGAAGACCTGACAGCACCCGACCTCAAAATGTGGCAGCGCGTGTTCGATGACCAGGCGTTTTGGCAACAGTCCCCCGACGCCCATTACATCGAACTGCTGCGCCTGGCCGACGATCTATTGGGGCAGGGCGCCATCGACCTTGAGCAGTGGCAGGACCTTAATGCCAAAGCGGCGCAGTCCCACAAAGACTCGCCAGCCATCAACGTGGCGCGGGAAGTCGACGATCCCGACGCCTGAGGACATCCCCATGAAGCCCACAGCCGACCAGCAGCATCCCGACGAACCACGGCCACCTGGCGAGACCGAGCGCGACAACGACGCGTTGCGCCCCACCGACCCGGCCCGGCGCAAGGACAGCGGTAAAGGCACGGCAAGCGGAGAGTCCACGGCGCAGGAAACGGCGAAACAGTCCCGGTAAGCGGTCGGCACCGAATCGGTTTTCAGTGCCGTTCGTCGTTACGGACAACAAAGCGTTCAACAGGGTTTTAACGAACTGAAAGTTGGACAACAGATCTATACAGGCAAGTTGACGGTCAGTAGAAAGATCGGAAGTTAAGGATCAGGCGGTTATCCCTGTACAACTTTCTGTATAGGAATAAGCGTTTCTTTGGACTGACTGGTGAGCTTCAATTCTCGGCGCCGAAATTGTTGAAGCGTGTATCTGCAAATTTCATTTATAAATCGCGGACATCCGTACCAGGTTCCATTAAAATGCGCCGCGTTCGCCCAGTGTCAGGGCTCTTTACCAGTGCATGGATTGCCAAGGCCATTGCACTGGGCGGACACCACCGCGGAGTTTTCTGTGAACTTCCAGCGACTTCTACCGAAAAGGGTGATCAAAATGATCGCCCTTTTTTTATTGCGCATATTCCCAAGATCCCAAGGTAAAAAGAGAATTTTCCTACAATCTTTGGCGCTTTGATCTTGGCTCGTCATCTGCGTCACAAGTTGCCGATCCCGGCATCCTGACCCGCCCCTCGAAGCGAACGATTTTCAACGGCGGCTCGGAAACCCCGCGACAAAAATCGGCATCAGGCGCACCGTAGTCAATCGCCTGGCAGGCCGAACGATCAGTCCAGCGCAACGGTCAGATGCCAGGCTCAACGCGCAGCTTCCTGCACATTTCTGCAGCCCCGAGATGGAGTGATGACGACATGAAAATCCTGATGGTTTTAACGTCCCACGATCAATTGGGTAACACCGGCAAGAAAACCGGCTTCTGGCTGGAAGAATTCGCAGCACCGTATTTCGCCTTCAAGGATGCCGGCGCGCAACTGACCTTGGCCTCGCCCAAGGGCGGCCAGCCGCCGCTGGACCCGAAAAGCGACGAGCCCGACTTTCAAACCGAGGAAACCCGGCGCTTTCGCAAGGATTCCGCCGCCCAGGCGGCATTGGCCTCGACCGTGGTGCTTAGCTCGGTGAATGCCGGCGATTACGATGCCGTCTTCTATCCCGGAGGGCATGGCCCGCTGTGGGATCTGGCTGAAGACAAACACTCCATCGCCCTGATCGAATCCTTTTACAACGCCGGTAAACCGGTCGCCACCGTGTGCCACGCGCCGGGAGTGCTGCGCCACGCCAAGGACAAGGACGGCCAGCCGCTGGTCAAGGGCAAGAAAGTCACCGGGTTCACCAACAGCGAAGAGGACGCCGTGCAACTGACCGACGTCGTGCCGTTTCTGGTGGAGGACGAACTCAAGGCCAAGGGCGGGATCTTTTCCAAAGGCCCTGATTGGGCCAGCTATGTGCTGACCGACGGGCTGTTGATCACCGGGCAGAACCCGGCGTCGTCGAAGGCGGGGGCTGAGGCGTTGTTGGCCAAGTTGAAATAGAGCCCGCCGCTCAATTAAAGGCGATGAGGACACTGTGGCGAGGGGGCTTGTCGAAACGTCGCACCGCCCCGCTGGGCTGCGAAGCGGCCCCAAAAGATGGGACTGCTGCGCAGTCCAACGGGGGCAAGCCCCCTCGCCACAGATAATCCCCTCTCCACAGGTAACTATTTTTATCGGCTCAACGCCGCAAAACACTGCTCAATCGAACGCCGCTGCGTCTCGGCATACAACCCCAACTCATCAATGGTCTGCCGCCCCAGCGCCGTTTCGAACGCCTGCTGATTGGAATGCACACCATAGTGGGTCTGCGCGGCATCCCCCAGGTTCGACTGGAAAATCCCCGCGGCACTCACCGGCAGGAAATCCTCATACACCAGCGGTTCAACCCGCAGGTAGCCGGCGCTGACCAACGCTTCCAGCGGCAAGGTTTGCAGCTCGGCCGCCGCCAGGCCTTTTTCCGTCAGGAAGTAGCGGAAGTAAGCCAGTTCCTGTTGGCGCATGCCGTCGTAGGTGTCGGGAAATTCACTGAAGTGCTGGGTCATCAGCGCGTTGTAGCGCGTGGCGTTGGCTTCGTTGGGGAAGTCCTTCAGTTCATCCCGGGCGGCATTGAGCAGGCGGTCGTACAGAGCGCGCCCCTTGGGCGTGAGGGCAGCGCCACGTTGTTCGATTTCGCCGAAACGGGCGCTGTGGCTGCCCTGATTTCCGGCTTGATCGGTAAAGGCCACCGGCTCGTCGAGGGCCTTGAAACTGGTCTGGCGCAGGAGGATCGGGCACTGGCGACGGGGCGGGCCTTCGATCACGGCTTTCGGGGTGATGCCATGCACCGGCATTTGCGCCTGGACGATGTCGATGTCCAGGGTGCGCGGCGTCAGGTGATTGATGTGCGGGCCCTTGAACGCCACCACGTCGGCGATCAGGCGATGCTGGGCGCTGAGCTTCTGATACTGCTCGGCGGTCACGGTGGCGCTGTGATGCCAGCGGAAGGTTTCCAGCGCCTGTTTCACGAACTCCTGGGCTTCCTCTTCGGTGAGGCCGCCTTGGTGTTCGGCGCGCTCTATGAGCGTCAGCGCGGTGGGGGTGAAGATCGAACGCTTGTCCAGCACCGACTGGGCAAAAGAGCGCAGCTCAAGGTCTTCGATCAGTTCCAGACGCAGCAGCGAGGTGAACACGCGGAACGGGCTGACCTGCAGAGACGCCTCATGTACGGCACGAAAAGCGGTGGAGTGCACCGGAACCCCGGCCGGGGTCAGGTCGTAATAACCCACCGGCTGCATGCCCATCACCGCGAAAAGGCGGGCGAGGGTGGCCAGTTCCGCAGCAGTGCCGACCCGGATCGCGCCATGGCGCTCCATGTCCAGGCGCTCGATCTCGCCGGTGCTGTTCAATTGGTTCGCCACCTGCGCATCGCTGTCGAGCACGTGGCGGTTGGTCTTCTCCACCAGCTCCATCAGCGCGCCGTACAGCGGCACTTCTTCGCGGTACATGTCGGACATCGCTTTGGAGAAGCGTTGACGGATCAGGTCGGGGCTGACGAAGTTCGGGTGAGTCATGAACGGAGTTCCTGGCGCGGGTGACGTGAAGGATGGGAGAAAAGATCGCAGCCTTCAGCGCCGCCGACAAACGAAGTTTCTGACGAACTTCATTCTGCCAAGGACTGCATCCTCAATGCAGCCGTTGATCCTGAGGGCTTTCCGAGCGCAGGGATGCCAAAAACTCCCGATAAAGGCGAGCAGAACCTGCCGGCGCTTCGACCATCGGCATATGACCGATGCCTTCCCAGATTTCCACCCGCAAATCGACGATGCCCTTGCTCCAGACGGCCACGCTGCTGACGTCGAGCAGGCGATCCTTGCGTCCCCACAACAACAACGCCGGTGCGCTGATGGCCGGCAGTTCCGGCTCCATGGGCGGGCTGGCGTGGAAGTCGTCGAAGATCTCCTCCAGTTCATCACGGGACTGTTGAAAACGATGGGCAATGGCGTCCAGCACCACCTGCGGCATCCACGGTGGATCGGCCATGAGCATGGCGTAGAAGTATTTGAATTCCTCCCGGGACTCGATCAGGAAGGGGTTGTGACCATTAGCCAGGTGCCGCGCCAGATCGCTGGGCTCGGGCGAGGTCACACCCGCCGGATCGAACAGGGCAACCGAAACGACTCGCTCCGGGTAATGCGCCGCCATCCAGGCCGCGATCCACCCGCCCATCGAGTTGCCGATCACGTGGACCTTCTCGACCCCGCACACATCCAGCAACTGAATCATGCGCTTGGCCTGCAACGGGATGTCATAACCGCCACCGGCCTTGAAGCCGGTTTCGCCATGGCCGGCGATGTCGGGAATGATCACCCGGTAGTTGCCAACGAAGTACCGGGCAAAACGCAGCCAGAGGTTCTTGTCGCCACTGAAGCCGTGCAGCATCAAGACACTGCTGGATGCTTCATAGGGGCCGCCTTGCCAGGTCGAGACGGTCATCTCGTTGATGGGCACGACAATTTTGTGCAACTTGTACAGCCTGGCCTCGGCGGCCACGCTCAAGTTGTACAGCCAGTACCCGACCGCCGGGTAACTCAGCCAGCACCAGGCCGCAAACACCGCGATAGCGACTACCAGTAAAAGCATCTGTCGTCTTCCTTCTGACGGATCAGGACAATATGTGGTCGGCCGGTTTCAGGGCTCGGGTCAATCGATGAAAGCTGAAACTGAACCCCGGGAACATCGCCACCACATGACCGCTCTTGCTTTGATACCAACTGTGGCAGCCTCCGGACTTCCACACCGTGCGTTCCATTTCTCTATGGATCATTTCAGTGTAGGTACGTTCTGCCTCGGGGCGCACTTCGATGCTGCGCAAACCCCGATTTTTTAGCGTGCGAATGCAGTCGAGGATGTAGTTCATCTGTGATTCGATGATGAACAGCGCCGATGTATGGCCGATCCCGGTGTTCGGGCCGGTGACGATGAACAGGTTGGGAAAGTCGGGCAGGGCGGTGCCGAGGTAGGCCCGGGGGTATTCGGCCCAGACATTGCGCAAATGGGTGCCGTGTCTGCCGGTGACCGGGTAGGAAATCACCCCGTCGGTGGCGTCGTAGCCGGTGGACCAGACGATCAGGTCCAGGTCGACGTGCTGGCCGTCCTGCATGACGATGCCGGTTTCGTCGATCTCGGCGATGCCCTGTTCGCGGCTGTGCAGCGTCACGTTGGGCCGGGCGAGCGCCGGATACAGGGTGCTGGAGAGAATCACCCGCTTGCAGCCGATGGTGTAGTCCGGCGTCAGTTTTCGCCGCAGTTCGGCGTCGGGTACCTGGCGTTTGATGAAGCGCAGGGCCTGATGCTGGACCATGCGCACCGCCGGCTTGGAGTATTTGAAGGCGATCACCCGGGTTTCGAACTGCCAGTAGATCATCCAGCGCAGCAGTTTGTAGGCCGGCTTGAACCCCAGCAGCCAGCGCTGGAAACGCCCGAACGTGCGATCCGCCCGGGGCAGCACCCAATGCGGTGTGCGCTGGAACACGTGCAGGTGCTCGACGTCCGGGGCGATTGCCGGGATGACCTGAGCCGCGCTGGCGCCGCTGCCGACGATGGCGACGCGTTTTTGCCGGTAGTCGTAGGAATGGTCCCAGTTGTTGGTGTGAAAGGTCTTGCCCTTGAAACGTTCCTGGCCGGGGAAGTGCGGCACCACCGGTTGGCTCAATGGCCCGGTGGCGTTGATCAGGAACTGTGCGTGGAAGGTGCCTTTGGCGGTGTGTACGGTCCATTTTTTTGCGGATTCGTCCCATTCCACCCGCTCGACGTTGGCCTCAAGTTGCACCCGGTCGCGCAGGCCGAAATGCTCGACGACATGGCGAGTGTAGAGATGCAGTTCGGCCTGTTCGGCGAACATCTGCGTCCAGCGGTAGGGGGCAAAAGACAGGGAATAGAGTGGCGACGGCACATCCACCGCCGCGCCCGGGTAGGTGTTCTGGCACCAGGTCCCGCCAAAAAAATCCCGCCGTTCGAGCATACGAAAATCGGTGATGCCGGCCTTGAGCAAATTCACCGCGGCACACTGACCGCCAAAACCGCTGCCGATGATCAACACTTGGAAGGTCTGCATGGACGTCCTGAGGGAAACGGGTTTGACCCTTGTCCTTCATGTATAGCCAAAGTCCGCGCTATTGCCCGCGGCGACGGCCTGGTAGTCGACCTGAATCTTCGGATGTACCCAGAGCCCCACTGTGGGAGCGGGCTTGCTCGCGAAGACGGCCTCACAGACGACACTTATCTTGCGGATGTACTCGTTTTACATTGTGGGAGCGAGCCTGCTCGCGAGCTTTTTGAGCTGTGTACATATTCATTGCTGCGGGCGCGGCGGCTGTCGGTTCCGCCCTGACGGTCGGGTCACTTTTGGCAAACGCCCGGAATGCCGGCCCAGCCAAAAGTAACCAAAAGGTCTCGCCCCAACGTTCGGTCCCTCGCCAAGGCTCGGGATCCCTTCGCTCCGGCATTCATCCGGGGGCATCGCCTCCGGTTTGCTTCGCTGCACCTCCTCCCGATGTGTGCGGCTTCGCCGCACGGCGCTGCGCGCCTCACCCCCGGATGAACGCCTCCACTCAGCCTGCCGACGGGGCGGGTGGATCAAAAGCAAAAGCAAAAGCAAAAGCAGCCTAGGCGAGCTGACACTCGACCTGTCTGTTGGCACGGTCCCGTGTAGGAGCTGCCGAAGGCTGCGATCTTTTGATCTTGAAAGATCGCAGCCTCGTTCCACTCGACAGCTCCTACAGATGTTCGGGGACGCCCGCAGATTTTGCGTCCACCACAGCCCCCGTAGGAGCAAGGCTTGCCCGCGAATTCGTCCTGACAATCGACCAGATCTCACGGATGCACACCGACCCACTGTGGGAGCGGGCTTGCTCGCGAATACGGCCTCACAGACAACCCTGTTTCGCGAATGTACCCAGACCAAAACTGTGGGAGCGAGCCTGCTCGCGATGAATGCCCAGGCACCGCAGACATTCAGATAGCCCACGTCATCGTTAACCACCATCGCGAGCAGGCTCGCTCCTACAGTGGTTCGGGGTCGCCACGGATTTTGTGTGCACCGCAGAACCTGTGGGAGCGGGCTTGCCCGCGATGGCAGCCTTACAGCCAACCCGATCTTACGAATGTACCCAGACCCATTGTGGGAGCGAGCCCGCTCGCGATGATGCCCAGGCACCGCAGACATTCAGACACCCCGCGTCATCGTTGACCACCATCGCGAGCAGGCTCGCTCCCACAAATCAATGACATGTACTCGCTCCTCTGGGCACCGTTCCTACGCCCCATGTAGGACGCTCACTGCACGGCGTACAACTTTTCAAGAGCTTTCCTACAACGTACCCTGTTGCCGCGTTTCGGTATCGACTCCTATAGTTCGGGCTCGCGGAAACTCCGCGATCGACCTTGGCCGGTCGGTATCAGGAACGTTCAGCGCATTGCCAGCATTCAGTCAGGTTTGTCTGCATGTTGTGTCATGGCGGCTGTGCGTGGGACACCTTCGGGTGTGCCGGAGTCCTGTGCCGGTCGGCCAACCCGCGTACGGCTGCCACCATTCGTTTGGCCGCGAACGGTGGTAGCTCTCACTACAGGAGCTACACCCATGCACGACCAGGTTATGCCGCGTTATCTGCCCATCGATACCCACGATGCCGTCGATCCGGTGCTCTTCATCAATACCCACAAGGAACTCAGTGACATGGCGGCGTGCGCCATGCACCGTTTCACGGTGGTTCGCGATCTGGCTGACACCTTGCACAGCCTCAATCTCAAAAATATTTCCGATTGCGATCTGACACGCGTGACCCGCGCGGTGCATCTGCTCATGCGTGAAGGCTGCGCATTGCTGGATGTGATTCAGTTGAGAGCGCTGCAGCGGGAGGAGGGGTTCAAGACTACGGTCTAGCAAAAAACAAAAGATCGCAGCCTGCGGCAGCTCCTACATAGGGATCGCGTGGATCCTGTAGGAGTTGTCGCAGCTTGCGATTTTTTTACTCCTTCACACTCATGAACTCCTCAGCCCAACGGATGTACTCCTCCGGCTGAGTATAGGTATGCGTCAGTTCAGTCGCGCTCAGGTCAGAGGCCTGGGTGAAGATCTGGCGTTGTTCGCGCAGGCTGTCGTAGGTGGCCTTGATGGCGGCGAAGTAGGCGCCGTGGCCGTCGATTACCACGCGTACGCCCAGTTCGGCCAGGCGTTTGTCGTCGCGCAGCAGCGGGTTGCCGTAGGTCACGAGCATCAGTGGTACGGTCAGGTGCTCGGCGATTTTTTCCAGGTGGTCGAAATCCTTGATGCCGACCATGCAGATGCCGTCCGCGCCTGCGGCCTGGTATTGCTTGGTGCGGCTGATGATTTCCTGGACCGGCAGGATCCCGGCGTGGGTACGGGCGATGATCGCCATTTCCGAGTCGCAGCGGGCTTCGAGGGCTGCGCGGATCTTGCCGACGCCTTCCGCGACGGTGATCAGGTCGGTGGATTTACGGCCGAATTGCGCCGGCAGCAGGGTGTCTTCGATGGTCAGGGCGGCGATGCCGGCGCGTTCGAGTTCGACGATGGTGCGCATGACATTGAGCGCGTTGCCGTAGCCGTGGTCGGCGTCGGCAATCACCGGCAGCTGGGCGACGCGGCCGATGCGGGTGGCCTGTTCGGCGAATTCGCTGAGGGTGATCAGGGCAAAGTCAGGGGCGGCCAGGACCTGCAACGACGCGACCGAACCACCCAGGATGCCCACCTCGAACCCCAGGTCGGCGGCGATGCGCGCCGACATTGGATCGAAGACCGATGCGGTGTGGTAGCAGGTGTTGGACGCGAACAGTTGACGGAAATTGCGGCGCAAATCTTGATGAGACAGCCTGGACATATGAGTTCCACCAATGGAAATGGAAGGGCTTGAGCAAAAGTGTCAACGCCGAAAGTGTTAAAGGCTATCACGGGTGGATGTATCGAATGATGACGAATTTAGGGTGAATACGGCCATTCTGTCTGGCGCAGGCCGCGAAAGCCGTCTGAATCGCCCCTCACAGGCTGAAAGGATTAAGCCGCCACCGCCTGTCGCTGCCGGTTGTGCAGCAGTACGCAACGTACTGAATCGCCGGGTTGCAATTGCAGACGTTTGGCGGTCAGCCGATCGACGGTCAGGCAATGCCCCGTCCGTCGCGCCGGGGCCATGGTGATGCGGCAGTTTTCCAGGCGCCGGTTGTGGATCAGCCACATCGGCGCCTGATCGTCCGGGGTGCCGAGGGACAGATCCAGCAACTGGCTGTCACGCACGGTTCGAATGTTCGAGACCGGCGCCTCGATCACAGGTCCCGCATCGAAGATGTCGACATAACCCTGGTGGGCAAATCCCTCGGCGGAGAGTATTTTCAGCGCCGGTTCGCTGTTCGCATGGGGCTTGCCGATCACCGCCTGGGCCTGCTCGGTGAGGAGGCAGGTGTACAGCGGCTGGCGCGGCATCAGTTCGGCGATGAACGCCTTGTTGCCCAGCCACGACATATGATCGGCATGACTGAAATCCATCTTGAAAAAGTGCCGGCCCACGCTGTCCCAGAACGGTGAGCAACCGCGCTCGTCGGCACTGCCGCGCAGTTCGGCGATGAGCTTGTCGCCGAACAGGTGCGGGAACTCGGCGACAAACAGCAGGCGCCCCAGTGACAGCAACCGCCCGCGACCTTCCAGACGTTGATCGGGGCGCAGAAACAGCGAGCTGAGCTCCGATTGGCCAGTCATCTCATTGTTCAAAAACAGCGTCGGCATCTGCCGCTGGATCCCCAGATCCGCCGACGAACTGACCGTCATCCCGACCCTGTAGTTGTACCAGGGTTCACGCAGGCCGATGGCCCCAGTCATGGCACTGACGCCGATCACCTGCTGATCGTCGTCCTCAAGCACGAACAGGTAATCGGCATCGGCGCGTTCAACCTGTTCGGCGAACGTCCGTTTGGCCCAGCGCAGACGGTGGTTCAGGCGTTCTTCGTTGGCCGGCAGGCTGTTCAATCCACGGCCCGCCTGCCGGACCAGCGCACGCAGGGCGGGCAGGTCGGTGACCTCAACGGGACGGACGATCATGCTGCAACTCCTGTTTCGCGCAGGTTCGGGCGCCGGGGCCGATCGAGCCTCACAGGGCGATCAGCCGGATCGGGCTGCCTTCGCTGACTTTCAGCGCGGCGCACATGCTGGCGTCCAGTGTCACCGGCTGCCCGGGAACGTGGTCGAGATCGGCGACGATGGCCCGATAGTTCTCCAGCGAGTCATTGCTCACCAGATAGCGGCCGCGGGCGTCGATCACCGAGCCAGGCCGGGCCACCGTGGTGTGGCCGTTGGCGATCGAGCGAATGCCCTGGGTGCGTGCAAAAAGAGTCGGGCCACCGTCGAACAGATCGACGTAGCTATTGGTCTCGAATCCTTCGCGCTCGAGGATATCGAAGGCATCCTGGCCATCGGGATGGATGCGGCCGATGCAGTCCTGCGCGGCCTGGGGCAGCATCGGCACGTAGATCGGGTATTGCGGCATCAGTTCGGCGAGGAAGCGCCGACTTTCCAGGCCACACAGCCGCTCGGCCTCGACGTAGGACAGATCGTAAAAGTGCTTGCCCACCGCATCCCAGAACGGCGAATGGCCGTCCTCGGTGCTGTAGCCGACGATTTCGGTGATGACCGCATCGGAAAAACGCCGCGGATAAGCCGCGATGAACAGCAAGCGCGCCCGCGACAACAGTTCCGAGAACGCCGAGCGTTCAAGTGCTGCATCGATGTGGAAGCCGCGTAGCAAGGTGTGGCCGCTGAGATCCTGACAGACCGAGAGCGCCGGCACGTCATGCTCAATGTCCAGCTCTCGCGAGGCGCTGTTGAAGTGCCGGTTGCGCAAGCTATAGAACGGTTCTGTGAAACCGGCGGTGGCGAGAATTTCCGAGCAGCCCACCAGACAGCGGGTCGTCAGGTCCTCCAGTACGAAGCAGTAGCTCTCGGGACCGGGGCTGAACGCGTCGTGCTCGAACGAGGTACAGGAATCGAGAATCTTGTCCCGCAGGCGTTCGCCATCGTCCGGCAGGGACGTGACGCCCACCAGGCTTTCCCGGGCAAGTCGCTGCAACTGGGGCAGGTCGCTTAATTGCACTGGACGCAAGACCAGCATGGATGCACTCCTTATCAAAGGCTCGGTGTCGGGCACCGGACCGGACTATCACTGTCGGTTTCCACGCATTGAAACGGCGGGCGCGTTATCAGGCTCCGCTCTTTTTTATTGATTACGGTTTCATGGCCACAAGCGACGCGCAGTCTCGGGGCATCGGGGCGCGTTCGGCGTTGTGTTCGGACGGGCAATGTTCGGACGGGGAGATATCCAGAAAACAATGTCCAGACCTGGATCGAAGATCGGGTCTTTGAATGAGGGCATCCGGGCTCCTGCTGGATGAGAAAACGGTAATCCTTTGAAACCAGTATTTAGTCTACGGCTATTGCATGTCTAGTTAATTTTGGCGCGGTTCCGGGTGCCTGAACATGCAGTATGGGCTCTCGGGGCAAACGGCTACAGGGATGTCGTTTGACCTTGTAGGCCTCTGCCTGAAAGGCTGTCGGACAAAGTCTTTCTTGTGGGAAGAATTACCTGAAGGTGTGCGTGACTCAAACTGAAACAAAACGCCCCCAGATCCTTTCGTTACGGCACAATTGCCCTCTATTACGCGGCCCCAGGCTGTTTTTGAAGTCACGACAGAGAGATTTTTCGTGCAGGCGACCCGTTTGACTCTGATATGCCACGCTCGAACCGTCGCACAAAAATTGGCGAGATTTCCTACAAACGAGCCAGTGGAGATGGATTGGCAAATGGCCAAGGGTTCGCGCAGTGCTCAGTTCAAGGGTTCTCCCAGGCTGAAGAGTGCGCCGGAGCTGCGCGCCCGGCAGACCGCCGAGCTGTTCGGTGAGACGGTGGAGATTGTCGAGGCACTCAGGGATTTCGATCTGGGGCGCTGGAGCGGTGTCAGCATCAAAGACCTGCAGCAGAGCGAGCCGGAAAATCTTGAATGCTGGCTTGCTGCGCCGGACAGCGCACCACACGGCGGCGAGTCGGTGACACAGGTCATCGAGCGAGTCGCCGACTGGCTGACGACCCTGGAATCGACACCCGGGCATGTCGTCGCCATCACCCATCCGTTTATCATCCGCGCCGCGCTGACCCATGTGCTGCACAGTTCGGCGTTCAATCTGATTGATGTGGAGCCGCTGTCGGCCATCGAACTGCAGTTCAATGGCTGCTGGCGACTGCGCTTGCCGGGCACCGAGCCCGAAGGAACCCTTTGATGAAAAAAATCCTGGTCATCGGCATTGGCGCCGGTAATCCCGACTACATCACCATGCAGGCGGTGAAGGCGCTGAATCAGGCGGACGTGTTTTTCCTCATGGACAAGGGTGAAAGCAAGGACAAGCTGATCGACCTGCGCCGGGAGATCTGCGAGCGCTACATCACCGATCATGACTACCGCTTCGTCGAAGCCCAGAGCCCGGAACGCGAGCGCGGCGATGTGGACTACACCTCCAGCGTCGATGACCTGAACCTGGCCAAGCAGCGCACCTTCGAGAAGCTGATCAACGAGCAATTGGCCGACGGCCAGTGCGGTGGTTTCCTGGTGTGGGGCGACCCGGCGCTGTACGACAGCACCATTCGCATCCTGCAGGCGATTCTCGCCTCGGGCACCTGTGCCTTCGAGTTCGACGTCATCCCCGGCATCACCAGCGTTCAGGCCCTGGCGGCGCAGCACAAGGTGCCGCTGAACCAGATCGGCCGTTCGGTGGAAATCACCACCGGTCGCAGATTGGCGGCGGGGCAGGTGAGCGATGCCGATTGCCTGGTGGTGATGCTCGATGCGCACGATTCCTACCGGCAGGTGGCGGACAAGGACACGGAGATTTACTGGGGCGCCTACCTGGGCACGCCGGACGAGATTCTGATCAGTGGCCGGCTGGGGGATGTGGAGCAGGAGATCGAGCGGGTGCGCAAGGCGGCGCGGGTGGAGAATGGGTGGATTATGGATACCTATTTGTTGCGTAAGCCTTGAGTCATTGGTTGTCTCTGCTGACGCCTTCGCGAGCAAGCCCGCTCCCACATTGGATCGTCGTCGAACACACATTTTGTGTACGACACT
>NZ_JBSVXG010000036.1:0-38625 GCF_054070595.1 Pseudomonas sp. SDO55104_S430
ATGATGTTGAATGTGATGCCCACTTCGCGAGCAAGCCCGCTCCCACATTTGATTTGTGCAAAGGGATCACTATGAGCCAGTCAAAGATTGATCTTGCTGCCCGGCTTCTGCTGAATCTCGCCCCTTGGCGCAACGCCACCACCTGGCGCATCGCCTTCTCCGGTGGTCTCGATTCCACCGTTCTGCTTCACCTGCTCGCACATCTATCCAAAACCGAATCCCTGCCGGCGCTGAGCGCCATCCATGTTCATCACGGCCTTCAGGCCGCGGCCGATGCCTGGCCGCAGCACTGCCAGTCGGTGTGTGATGGCTTGGGTGTGCCGCTTCAGATCGTTCGGGTTCAGGTTCGGTCCGGCGCCAGCCTTGAACGGGCAGCCCGGGAAGCCCGTTATGCCGCATTCATCGAGGCCACGCAGAATAACGACGTCCTGCTGACCGGCCAGCACCGCGATGATCAAGCGGAGACCCTGCTTTTTCGCCTGTTGCGTGGCGCCGGGGTGCGAGGGTTGTCCGGCATGCCACGCCAGCGTGCGCTGGGGCGTGGTCATCTCTTGCGGCCATTGCTCGATGTCAGCCGAACGGAGCTGGAGGCCTACGCCGCCGAGCACCGGTTAAGCTGGATCGAGGACCCCTCCAACCAGGATCACCAGTTTTCGCGCAATTACCTGCGTCATCAGGTGTTCCCCGCGCTGAACTCGCGCTGGCCGCAAGCGATGGCGACCATGGCTCGCAGTGCGGAGCATTTGCATGAGGCGCAGGGGCTGCTGGATGAGCTGGCGCAGATCGACTTGAGCCAGGCGCGTACCCAAAGTGAATTCGATTGGCTCGGTTTGCCGTCACTTGAACTGGCATCGCTGGAGAAACTTTCCGCCGCTCGTCAGCGCAATGCCCTCGGTCACTGGCTCGCGCCGCTCACGCGCATGCCCGACAGCGACCATTGGTCGGGTTGGGTAAGTCTGCGCGACGCCACTGGCGATGCCCGGCCGATCTGGCGCCTGGCGGATGGCGAGTTGCATCGCGCGGGTGGGCGCATCTGGTGGCTGTCGGGTGCCTGGTTGCGTGCAGCGCCGGCGGTCGAGGACTGGCCCGATCCCTCGCAAACCCTGACATTACCTGACAATGGCGTGCTCAAGCTCACGGGTCAAATCCCCGCTGGCCCTTTACAGATCCACTATCGTGAAGGGGGAGAGGTGATGGCGCTGGCCGGTCGCGGGCACCGTGATCTGAAGCGTTTGCTCAATGAAAGCGCGGTCCCGCTGTTCGTGCGCGGCAGATTGCCGCTGCTGTTCGCAGGCGGGCAATTGCTGGCGGTAGCCAATATCGACGGGCTCGATGGCGGACCTTCGGGCGGCTGGCGTTTGCACTGGCAGCCGCCGGTCGAAGATCAAGGTTTGAGATGAAAGGGGCATTCCGGTAGACTACGCTCCCTTCTTGATACAACTTCTGTGGATTCGCCTGAATTGCAGGAGTTGCCGATTACCAAGCAGTCTTTGCTGGGCGATTCCAAAAAATGTGTAGCGAAAAACGAACCGGAGTTTCATCTCCCGGTCTGTCCCAACGCGGCGGTTTTTTTGAAAGGTGCACTGTGATTAATGCAGGTGATCGGGGGCTTCGGCCTTCCTTCGCTTTCCCGGGCGGCTCGGACCGCTTTAACGCAGACTTCTAGGGTTTTTCATGACGCGCTACATATTCGTCACGGGCGGTGTTGTTTCTTCATTGGGGAAAGGCATTGCATCGGCATCATTGGCGGCCATCCTGGAGGCGCGGGGACTTAAGGTCACCATGCTCAAGCTGGATCCGTACATCAACGTCGACCCGGGCACCATGAGCCCGTTCCAGCACGGCGAAGTGTTCGTCACCCATGACGGCGCCGAGACCGACCTGGACCTGGGCCACTACGAGCGGTTCATCCGCACGACCATGACCCAGAACAACAACTTCACCACCGGTCGCGTCTACGAGCACGTGCTGCGCAAAGAGCGCCGTGGCGACTACCTGGGTGCAACCATCCAGGTGATTCCGCACATCACCGACGAAATCAAGCGCCGCATCATCAAGGGCGCCGGCGATGCCGACGTGGCCATGGTCGAGATCGGTGGCACCGTGGGTGACATCGAGTCGCAACCGTTCCTGGAGGCCATCCGTCAGCTGCGTTTCGAAGTCGGCGCCAAGCGCGCGATGCTGATGCACCTGACGCTGGTTCCATACATCGCCACCGCCGGCGAGACCAAAACCAAGCCAACCCAACACTCGGTCAAGGAACTGCGTTCCATCGGCCTGCAGCCTGACGTGCTGGTTTGCCGCTCCGATCACCCGATCGATGTGTCCTCGCGTCGCAAGATCGCGCAGTTCACCAACGTTGAAGAACGTGCGGTGATCGGTCTGGAAGACGCCGACACCATCTACAAGATCCCTGGCATCCTGCATTCGCAGGGCCTGGACGATTTCGTCGTCGAGCGTTTCGGCCTGCAATGTGGTGGCGCGGATCTGTCCGAGTGGGACGCCGTGGTCGACGCCAAGCTCAACCCTGAGCACGAAGTCACCATCGCCATGGTCGGCAAGTACATGGAGCTGCTGGACGCCTACAAGTCGCTGATCGAAGCGATGAGTCACGCCGGCATCAGCAACCGCACGAAGGTCAACCTGCGCTACATCGATTCCGAAGACATCGAAAACCAGGGCACCGCGCTGCTGGAAGGTGTCGACGCGATCCTGGTGCCGGGCGGCTTCGGTCTGCGTGGCGTGGAAGGCAAGATCACCGCCGTTCAATACGCTCGCGAAAACAAGGTTCCATACCTGGGCATCTGCCTGGGCATGCAAGTGGCGGTCATCGAGTTCGCTCGTAACGTCATGGGCTGGAAAGACGCCAACTCCACCGAGTTCGATCGTGCCAGCGGCCACCCGGTCGTGGGTCTGATCACCGAGTGGGAAGACGCCACCGGCGCGGTCGAAACCCGTACCGAAACCTCCGATCTGGGCGGCACCATGCGCCTGGGCGCGCAAGACTGCCTGCTCGAACCAGGCTCCAAAGTTCACGACTGCTACGGCAAGGACGTGATCGTCGAGCGTCATCGCCACCGTTACGAAGTGAACAACAACCTGCTGCCGCAAATCATCGAAGCCGGCCTGAAAATTTCCGGCCGCTCCGGTGATGGTGCGCTGGTAGAAGTGGTAGAGGCTGCGGATCACCCATGGTTCGTCGCTTGCCAGTTCCACCCTGAGTTCACCTCGACGCCACGCGACGGTCACCCGCTGTTCAGCGGTTTCGTCAAGGCTGCTTTGGCTCAACACCAGAAGAAGGCGTAAACCTGATGGCGCAGAAGATCATCCGCGTAGGCGACATCGAGATTGCCAACGACAAGCCAATGGTGCTGTTCGGTGGCATGAACGTGCTGGAAAGCCGCGACATGGCGATGCAGGTCTGCGAAGAGTACGTGAAGGTTACCCAGAAGCTGGGTATCCCTTACGTGTTCAAGGCCAGCTTCGACAAGGCCAACCGCTCCTCCGTGACTTCTTACCGTGGCCCCGGCCTGGAAGAGGGCATGCGGATTTTCCAGGACATCAAGCAAGCCTTCGGCGTGCCGATCATCACTGACGTCCACGAGCCTGAGCAGGCCGCGGTCGTCGCTGAAGTCTGCGACATCATCCAGTTGCCGGCCTTCCTGTCGCGCCAGACCGACCTCGTGGTCGCGATGGCGAAGACCGGTGCGGTGATCAACATTAAGAAAGCCCAGTTCCTCGCCCCTCAGGAGATGAAACACATCCTGAACAAGTGCGTGGAAGCGGGTAACGATCAGTTGATCCTCTGCGAACGCGGTTCGAGCTTCGGCTACAACAACCTCGTGGTCGACATGCTGGGCTTCGGCATCATGAAGCAGTTCGAATACCCGGTGTTCTTCGACGTGACTCACGCCCTGCAGATGCCGGGCGGTCGCTCGGATTCCGCCGGCGGTCGCCGCGCCCAGGTCACCGATCTGGCCAAAGCCGGCATGAGCCAGTCTCTGGCCGGCCTGTTCCTCGAAGCCCACCCGGATCCGGACAACGCCAAATGCGATGGTCCTTGCGCCTTGCGTCTGGACAAACTGGAGCCATTCCTGGCCCAGCTCAAAGCCCTGGACGAACTGGTTAAGAGTTTTCCGACGGTAGAAACCGCGTAATCCTCATTTCTCCGGTAAAGTACCGCACGATTAACGCTCAGGCCCTCGGGCCTGAGCCTTATCGTCCGCAAGTCTGCCCCGCTGCACACCACTTGCCGACGGTAAAAGATTTCCTCTAGCTGCGTCGTTTTCGTCAACTTTGGAGTGTTTACAACAATGGCTAAAATCGTCGACATCAAAGGTCGTGAAGTTCTCGACTCCCGTGGCAATCCCACCGTGGAAGCGGACGTGCTTCTCGATAACGGCATCATCGGCAGCGCCTGCGCGCCGTCCGGTGCTTCCACTGGCTCGCGTGAAGCACTCGAGCTGCGTGATGGCGACAAGAGCCGTTACCTGGGCAAGGGCGTTCTCAAGGCCGTTGCCAACATCAACGGTCCGATCCGTGATCTGTTGAAAGGTACCGATCCAAGCGACCAGAAAGCGCTGGACCTGGCGATGATCAAGCTGGACGGCACTGAAAACAAAGGCTCCCTGGGCGCCAACGCGATCCTCGCCGTTTCCCTGGCCGCGGCCAAGGCAGCAGCTCAGGACCAGGACCTGCCGCTGTACGCTCATATTGCCAACCTGAACGGCACCCCGGGTGTTTACTCGATGCCGGTTCCGATGATGAACATCATCAATGGTGGCGAGCACGCCGACAACAACGTCGACATCCAGGAGTTCATGGTTCAGCCGGTTGGCGCCAAGTCCTTCTCCGAAGGTCTGCGCATGGGCACCGAAATCTTCCATCACCTCAAAGCCGTGCTGAAGGCCCGTGGCCTGAACACTGCCGTGGGTGACGAAGGTGGTTTCGCGCCTAACCTGGCTTCCAACGAAGACGCTTTGAAAGTGATCTCCGAAGCCGTCGCCAACGCCGGTTACAAGCTGGGCACCGACGTGACCCTGGCTCTGGACTGCGCGGCGAGCGAATTCTACGAAGACGGCAAGTACAACCTGTCCGGCGAAGGCCAGGTGTTCACCGCTGAAGGTTTTGCCGATTACCTCAAAGGTCTGACCGAGCGTTATCCGATCATCTCCATCGAAGACGGTCTGGACGAGTCCGACTGGGCTGGCTGGAAGATCCTCACCGACAAGATCGGCGAGAAGACTCAGCTGGTAGGTGACGACCTGTTCGTGACCAACACCAAGATCCTGAAAGAAGGCATCGACAAGAAGATCGCCAACTCGATCCTGATCAAGTTCAACCAGATCGGTACCCTGACCGAAACCCTGGAAGCCATCCAGATGGCCAAGGCTGCCGGTTACACCGCAGTGATCTCGCACCGTTCGGGCGAAACCGAAGATTCGACCATTGCCGACCTGGCTGTCGGTACTTCGGCCGGCCAGATCAAGACCGGCTCCCTGTGCCGTTCCGACCGCGTTTCCAAGTACAACCAACTGCTGCGTATCGAAGAGCAGTTGAACGGCAAAGCCAAGTACAACGGTCGTGCCGATTTCCGCGGTTGATCGATGACTGAAAAAAAGACGACAGATTGTGTCGGAAAAATCGCTACGGCGACGTTTTTGCCACTAATCTGATGCCTTATCAGCACAAGCCTGGTTCTTCCAGGCTTCGTGCTGTCAGTAGCTTCATGTTTTGGTGTGGCGGTCTTTTTTCACTGGATACCTGATATTCGATGCGCAGTCCCAATTGGTTGTTCCTCGTCTTGCTTCTGTTGCTGGCCGGCCTGCAGTACCGCCTTTGGGTGGGTAATGGCAGCCTGGCGCAAGTGGCTGAGCTGACGCAGCAGATTGCGGATCAGCATGCCGAGAACGAGGCGCTGCTGGAGCGCAATCGGGTGATGGACGCTGAAGTCAGCGAGTTGAAGAAGGGCATGGAGACCGTTGAAGAACGGGCTCGCCATGAATTGGGCATGGTCAAGGACGGTGAAACCCTTTACCAGTTGGCACAATGAACCAGTCTCTACCGGCCTTCTGGGCCGTGATTCCTGCCGCGGGCGTCGGTGCCCGTATGGCCGCGGACCGTCCCAAGCAATACTTGCAACTGGGCGGGCGCACAATTCTCGAACACAGCCTCGGCTGTTTCCTTGATCACCCAAGCCTCAAGGGCGTGGTGGTCAGTCTTGCTGTCGATGATCCCTACTGGCCGAACCTGGCCTGCGCCAGCGACCCGCGCATTGCCCGTGTCGAAGGCGGCGCCGAGCGTTCCGGTTCGGTGCTCAATGCGCTGCTGCATCTGCACGGGCAGGGCGCCGGCGATGACGATTGGGTGCTGGTGCACGATGCGGCGCGTCCGAACCTGAGCCGTGACGATCTGGATAACCTGCTGGCTGAGCTGGCCGATGACCCGGTGGGCGGGCTGCTGGCAGTGCCGGCGCGGGACACGCTCAAGCGGGTCGATAAGCACGGTCGCGTGGTTGAGACCGTGGATCGCAGCGTGATCTGGCAAGCCTACACGCCACAGATGTTCCGCCTCGGTGCCTTGCATCGCGCGCTGGCGGACAGTCTGGTGGCGGATGCGGTGATTACCGATGAAGCGTCGGCCATGGAGTGGTCGGGGCAGTCGCCGCGTCTGATCGAAGGCCGCTCCGATAACCTCAAGGTCACTCGACCCGAGGATCTCGACTGGTTGCGTCAGCGCTGGGCTAACCGCCGCTAAAAGATACTGTACTCAGGCCGCTCGGCCAGCCCCTCTTTCAAATAATCCACCAACTTGCGCACCTTCGGCGACAGATGCCGCTGCTGCGGATACAGCGCCCAAACCGCCGTATTAGGCGGTTGATGCGCTTCAAGCAGCGAAATCAAAGCACCGCTCTTCAGATGCTCCAGCACGTAATAGTCCGGCAACTGACACAACCCGACCCCCTGCAAGGCCGCATCCAGCACCGCCTGCCCACTGTTGCAACGCCAGTTTCCCTGCACCCGCTGCGAAAATTCCCGCCCGTTCTGTTCCAGCTGCCACTGGTCGGAGCTGCCGATGAGGCAGTTATGCCGGCTCAGTTCCGACAAGCTGTGTGGGCGACCATACCGTTCGAGGTAGGACGGTGACGCGCAAAGATACATGCGCCGCGGAGCCAGGCGCGTGGCGACCAGTCGCGAGTCCTGCAATCGCCCCAAACGAATCGCCAGATCGAGGCCTTCGTGCACCAGGTCCAGTTGGCGATTGCTTAGTTCAATGTCGATTCGCAGCTGTGGATACAACCCCATGAATCGCGTTACCAGCGGCACGATGAACCGCTCGCCATAAGCCACGGCGCAGGTCATGCGCAGCATGCCCTTGGGTTCGCTGGTCAGGTCGCCCACCGCGCGCAATGCTTCCTCGCGGCCGTCCTGCAACCGTTGGCAATGTTGCAGGAAGGTTTGCCCGGCTTCGGTCAGGGTGACCCGGCGCGTACTGCGGTAGAGCAGTCGCGTCTGCAAGCGCTCTTCAAGGCGTGCGATTTGTCGACTGATGTGGGAGGAAGAAACCCCCAGTCGTTCGGCCGCTGCCGTGAACTGGCTGCATTCCGCAACTGCGACGAACTCGTCTATACCTTCCCAGCGACTTTCGGACATCGGTGATTATCCCTATACAGCAATAATGTTTTGCTTTTGCTCGGATTATTCACTGTAGGGCGTCGTATTACACTCCCTGTCTCGTTTTAATTCACTGGAGAAGCACCATGATCAAGTCACGCGCTGCCGTTGCCTTCGAGGCCAAGAAACCTCTGGAAATCGTTGAAGTCGATGTCGCCATGCCCAAGGCCGGTGAAGTGTTGCTGCGTGTGGTGGCTTCCGGTGTCTGCCATACCGATGCCTACACCCTGTCCGGTGCTGATCCGGAAGGTATCTTCCCGTCGATCCTCGGACACGAAGGCGGCGCGATCGTCGAAGCGATCGGTGAGGGTGTGACCTCCGTCGCCGTGGGCGATCATGTGATTCCGCTGTACACCCCTGAATGCCGCCAGTGCAAATTCTGTCTGTCGGGCAAAACCAACCTTTGCCAGGCAATTCGCTCCACTCAGGGCAAGGGTCTGATGCCGGACGGCACCTCGCGTTTTTCCTACAAGGGCGAAACGATTTTCCACTACATGGGTACTTCGACGTTCTCCGAGTACACCGTGCTGCCGGAAATCTCCGTGGCCAAGATCGCCAAGGAAGCACCGCTGGAAAAAGTCTGCCTGCTGGGCTGTGGCGTCACCACCGGTATCGGCGCCGTGCTGAACACCGCCAAGGTGAAACCGGGTGACACCGTGGCCATCTTCGGTCTCGGCGGCATCGGCCTGTCGGCGGTGATCGGCGCAGTCAAGGCCAAGGCGGCTCGCATCATCGCCATCGACATCAACCCGGCCAAATTCGAAATCGCCAAGCAGCTGGGTGCAACCGACTGCGTAAACCCTAAAGACTTCGATCGTCCGATCCAGGAAGTCATCGTCGACATGACCGATGGCGGCGTCGACTTCTCCTTTGAATGCATCGGCAACGTGCAACTGATGCGTGCCGCGCTCGAGTGCTGCCACAAGGGCTGGGGTGAGTCGGTGATCATCGGCGTCGCCGGTGCCGGCCAGGAAATCTCGACCCGTCCATTCCAGCTGGTGACCGGCCGCGTATGGCGCGGTTCGGCCTTCGGTGGCGTTCGCGGTCGTACCGAGCTGCCAAGCTATGTGGAAATGGCCGAAACCGGCGAGATCCCTCTGGATACCTTCATCACCCACACCATGGGCCTGGAAGATATCAACAAGGCTTTCGACCTGATGCACGAAGGCAAAAGCATCCGTACCGTCATTCATTTCTAAGAAGCAGCTGTGAGCTACAAGCTGCAAGCTGCAAGTGGGTGCGCCTTCTTGCAGCTCGCGGCTCGTGGCTTGTCGCTGGGAGAACTCCCATGACTCTGGAAAATATTTCTTGCCAGAAAAGCTTCGGTGGCTGGCACAAGCGTTATCGCCATCGCTCGGAAACCCTCGGCTGCGACATGGTGTTCGCCGTGTATCTGCCACCGCAGGCGGAGCAGGGCGGCAAGTTGCCGGTGCTGTATTGGTTGTCGGGCCTGACCTGCACCGATGAGAACTTCATGCAGAAGGCCGGCGCAATGCGCGTGGCGGCCGAGCTGGGATTGATCATCGTCGCGCCGGACACCAGTCCACGCGGTGCCGACGTGCCGGGTGATCCGGACGGTGCCTGGGACTTCGGCCTGGGCGCCGGGTTCTACCTCAATGCCACTCAGGAACCCTGGTCGCGTCACTATCGGATGCATGATTACGTCGTGCAGGAATTGCCGGCCCTGGTCGAAGAGCATTTCCCTGCGTCGGACAAGCGCGGCATCAGCGGGCACTCCATGGGTGGTCACGGGGCGTTGGTCTGTGCGTTGCGCAATCCGGGGCGTTATCTGTCGGTGTCGGCGTTCTCGCCGATCAACAATCCGATGGTCTGCCCCTGGGGGCAAAAGGCCTTTTCCCGCTACCTGGGCGAAGACCGTTCGAAATGGCGCGAGTGGGATGCCTGTGCCTTGATCGCCGAGGCGGATGAGAAGCTGCCGCTACTGGTGGATCAGGGGGACCGTGACGATTTCCTCGCCACTCAGCTCAAGCCCGAAGCCTTGCAACAGGCGACCAAAATGGCCGGTCATCCGCTGACGTTGCGCCTGCAACCGGGCTACGACCACAGCTATTTCTTCATCGCCAGTTTCATCGAAGATCACTTGCGGCATCACGCGCATGCTCTAGGTGCCCAATAGCAGGTAGAATCACGCCCTGACAAAAATCGGGGCGTTTTTTTATGCGTATTGGCCACGGCTACGATGTACACCGTTTCGCTGAAGGCGATTTCATTACTCTGGGCGGCGTGCGTATCGCACACGGCTTCGGGCTGCTCGCTCATTCCGACGGTGACGTCCTGCTGCACGCCTTGAGCGATGCCTTGCTTGGCGCCGCCGCGCTGGGCGATATCGGCAAACACTTCCCGGACACCGACCCGCAGTACAAGGGCGCCGACAGCCGCGCGCTGCTGCGTCATGTCGTCGCACTGATCCACGCCAAGGGCTGGAAGGTCGGCAACGTCGACAACACCATCGTCGCCCAGGCACCGAAAATGGCTCCGCATATCGAATCCATGCGCGCACTGATTGCCGCGGATCTTCAAGTCGAACTCGATCAGGTGAACGTGAAAGCCACCACCACCGAGAAGCTGGGCTTCGTCGGTCGCGAGGAAGGCATTGCCGTGCATTCCGTTGCCTTGTTGCTTCGCGCATGAACGAACTGCAATTACTCGGCCCGCGTGCCTATGGCGAGGCCCTCGGCACTGCAGTATTGAAAGCCATCGCCGAAGATTTCCAGGTCGATGAAGTTCTCGACATTCCCTTGAGCGGCGACGGCGAACACCTGTGGATCTGGGTGGAGAAGCGTGGCCTGAACACTGAGGAAGCGGCGCGGCGCATTGCCAAGGCCGCCGGCGTGCCATTGCGCACCGTCAGCTATGCGGGGCTCAAGGACCGTCAGGCGCTGACCCGCCAGTGGTTCAGTGTGCAACTGCCGGGCAAGGCCGATCCGGATCTTTCGGCAGCGGAAAACGAGACGCTGAAAATCCTCAAGACCAGCCGACACAAGCGCAAGCTGCAACGCGGTGCCCATTCGGCCAATGGCTTCACCTTGCGCCTGACCCAGTTCGACGGCGACAAGGCCGCCATTGACGCGCGCCTGCAACTGATCTCCAAACAAGGCATCCCCAATTATTTCGGCGCCCAGCGTTTCGGGCATGACGGTGGCAACGTGGTCGACGCCCGTGCCTGGGCCGCGCGCAAGGCTTTGCCGGAGCAGCGCAATGTGCGCTCGCGTCTGCTCTCGACGGCCCGCAGTTTTCTGTTCAACCAGGTCTTGGCCGCCCGCGTCGCCGACGGCACCTGGCAGCAAGCACAGGTTGGCGATCTGCTGGCGTTCACCGACAGTCGCAGCTTCTTTCCCGCCGGTGAGGCCGAGTGCAGCGACCCGCGCCTGGCGATTCTCGATCTGCACCCGACGGGACCGCAGTGGGGCGAAGGTGACTCGCCGGCCACGGGCGCTGTCCATGAACTGGAGCAGGCTATCGCCGCTCGCGAAGCCGACCTTCGCGATTGGTTGATCAACGCCGGAATGAGCCACGAACGTCGTATCCTGCGGCTGCCCATCGCCGGGTTGACGTGGCATTATCCCGAGCCTGACATTCTGCAACTGGAATTCGTCCTGCCGGCCGGATGCTTCGCCACCGTATTGGTGCGCGAGCTTGTCGATCTGGTGCCGGTAGGGCAGACGGACAGCCCATGCGTATTCTGATTTCTAACGACGATGGGGTAACCGCACCCGGTCTCGCCGCGCTTCATGCTGCGCTGGCGGATTACACCGAATGCGTGGTTATCGCCCCGGACCAGGACAAAAGCGGCGCCAGCAGCTCGCTGACGCTCGACCGCCCGTTGCATCCGCACACGTTGGCCAACGGCTTCATCAGCATCAACGGCACCCCGACCGATTGCGTGCACCTGGGCCTCAATGGCCTGCTGGAGCGCGACGTGGACATGGTGGTGTCCGGGATCAACCTGGGCGCCAATCTGGGGGACGATGTCCTGTATTCCGGAACCGTGGCCGCAGCGCTTGAAGGGCGTTTCCTCGGCCGTCCCGCATTTGCCTTTTCGCTGGTCTCGCGCCAGGTCGACAACCTGCCGACGGCCGCCTACTTCGCGCGAAAGCTGGTCGAGGCCCAGGGCGATCTCGACCTGCCGCCGCGCACGGTTCTGAACGTGAACATCCCCAACTTGCCGCTGGAGCACATTCGCGGTGTGCAACTGACGCGCCTGGGCCATCGCGCCCGCGCCGCCGCACCGATGAAAGTGGTCGACCCGCGCGGCAAGGCCGGGTACTGGATCGCCGCCGCAGGTGACGCCGAAGACGGCGGACCGGGCACCGATTTCCACGCCGTGATGCAAGGCTATGTGTCCATCACACCGCTGCAGCTGGATCGCACCTTCAATGACGCCTTCAGAAATCTGGATGGCTGGCTGGAGGGGCTGCGCTGATGTCTCGTGAGCAAGACGATATGCTGCGCCGCGGCATCGGCATGACCTCCCAGCGGACCCGTGAACGCCTCATCCAGCGTCTGTATGAAGAAGGGGTGTCCAACCCCAAGGTGCTGGAAGTCATCCGTCGCACGCCGCGTCACCTGTTCGTCGATGAAGCGCTGGCGCACCGTGCCTACGAGGATACGGCGCTGCCGATCGGACACAACCAGACCATCTCCCAGCCTTATATGGTGGCGCGCATGAGCGAGCTGCTGCTGGAGGCGGGGCCGCTGGACAAGGTAATGGAGATCGGCACGGGGTCGGGCTATCAGACGGCTGTGCTGTCGCAGCTCGTCGAGCGGGTATTCTCGGTCGAACGCATCAAGGTGTTGCAGGATCGGGCCAAGGAACGTCTGGTCGAGTTGAATTTGCGCAATGTGGTGTTTCGCTGGGGCGATGGCTGGGAAGGGTGGCCGGCGCTGGCGCCTTACAACGGCATCATCGTCACCGCGGTGGCGACCGATGTGCCTCAGGCGTTGCTCGATCAGCTCGCGCCAGGGGGGCGTCTGGTTATCCCGGTGGGGTCCGGTGAAGTACAACAACTGATGTTGATCATTCGCGAGGAACAGGGTTTTTCCAGGCGCGTTCTGGGGTCGGTTCGCTTCGTCCCGTTGCTCAACGGACCCCTCGCCTGAGGATTTATTCAGGCACGCTGAATTCTCTTCGATGGCCTTTGTCTTACACCGGCATCGATGGTTTAAACAGGATGTTTTGTGTAACGGCAAACGTGTGCGTGAAGCCATTTCGCTTCATTAAGAGTAAAGCCTGCACGGGCCGTTATACTTGCGACATTTCGTGCCGACACATGGGCAAATCAAATTTTCAGCCACCACAAAGGGAGCGGCGGGTGAGTCTCACAGTCATTGCGCAGCGTATGGGTAAAACGAGCTTTCAGCGCCTGGTGACTGGCCTTGTCATGAGCACCTTGCTGGTCGGTTGTTCCAGCAACAAATCCAGCGACGTTCGCGTCGTCGACCGCAACAATGCCGTCGCCCAGCGCCCGGCTGTCACCACCGGACAGTACGTGGTCCGACCGAAAGACACCCTGTTCTCGATCGCCTTCCGCTACGGCTGGGACTACAAGGCCCTGGCCGCGCGCAACAACATTCCTGCGCCGTACACGATCCATCCGGGTCAGACGATTCGCTTCGATGGGCGCACCGGTTCAACGCCGACGACGGTGGTCAGTTCGACCAATACAACCCCGTCATCCTCGAGTAAAACCACGGTGATTCGTCGTCCGGTGGACGGTGCCACTACGCCCGCTCCGGTGGTTGTACCGTCCGTCGCCAACAAGCCGGCAACCGCACCTTTGCCGCCTCCCGGCCCGGCCCCGACCGGCTGGGGATGGCCTTCTAGTGGCATTTTGATTGGAAAATTCTCTTCAAACGGTAGTTTGAATAAAGGAATTGATATCGCCGGAGATTTGGGACAGCCTGTTTTAGCTGCGTCTGATGGGACAGTCGTATACGCCGGGAGTGGCTTAAGGGGCTACGGCGAATTAGTCATCATCAAACACAGCGAAACCTACGTCAGTGCCTACGGACATAACCGCAGGCTGTTGGTTCGGGAGGGGCAGCAGGTCAAGGTCGGACAGACAATTGCCGAAATGGGGTCAACGGGTACAGACCGGGTGAAACTGCATTTTGAGATTCGCCGCCAAGGTAAACCTGTAGATCCGCTGCAATTCCTGCCACGCCGTTGATCGCTACCAGCCTGTTCCGTCACGTAGAGGGGACAGGCTCCAGCGTTGCCAAGGATAAAGGCGCCGCTTGAGCTTGGGGTCGAACTCACCAAAGGACTATAACAATGGCTCTCAGTAAAGAAGTGCCGGAGTTTGACATCGACGATGAGGTTCTCCTGATGGAGACCGGCATCGATACGGATTCGATGTCGAATGATGAAGGGGCGGCTTCACCTTCCGTTCGTGCCAAATCCAAACACTCCGCTTCGCTAAAGCAACACAAATACATTGATTACACGCGGGCGCTCGATGCCACGCAGCTGTATCTCAATGAAATCGGCTTTTCCCCGTTATTGTCCCCCGAAGAAGAAGTTCATTTTGCGCGTCTGTCGCAAAGTGGCGATCCGGCCGGGCGCAAACGCATGATCGAAAGTAACCTGCGGCTGGTGGTGAAAATCGCCCGGCGTTACGTCAATCGTGGTCTGTCGCTGCTCGATCTGATCGAAGAGGGCAACCTGGGCCTGATCCGGGCGGTGGAGAAATTCGACCCTGAACGCGGCTTCCGCTTCTCGACCTACGCAACCTGGTGGATTCGTCAGACCATCGAGCGCGCGATCATGAATCAGACCCGGACCATCCGGTTGCCGATCCATGTGGTCAAGGAACTCAACGTGTACCTGCGGGCCGCACGGGAGCTGACGCAAAAACTCGATCATGAACCCTCACCCGAAGAAATCGCCAACCTGCTGGAAAAACCGGTGGGAGAGGTCAAGCGCATGCTCGGCTTGAACGAGCGGGTTTCTTCGGTCGACGTCTCGCTGGGTCCGGATTCGGATAAAACCCTGCTGGACACCCTCACTGACGATCGCCCAACCGATCCATGCGAACTGCTGCAGGATGACGACCTGTCCCAGAGCATCGATCAATGGCTGTCCGAACTGACCGACAAGCAGCGCGAGGTGGTCGTTCGCCGCTTCGGTCTGCGCGGCCACGAGAGCAGCACTCTGGAAGATGTAGGCCTGGAAATCGGTCTGACCCGCGAACGGGTACGGCAGATTCAGGTAGAAGGCCTGAAGCGTCTTCGGGAGATCCTGGAGAAAAATGGCCTGTCGAGCGAGTCGCTGTTTCAATAACAGGCTCGTGTAGCTGGCAACAAAAAGCCCCGACTGTTCGGGGCTTTTTGTTGCCCCGGAAAAAGCTGCCAGGGCCTTTGGTGGGAGCGAGGCTGCTCGCGCGAAAGCCAAGCCCACCACGCGCGGATTTGCAGCGCCTGGCTGTAAGCCTTCTCTCACTCTTAGCGTAGGTGTTCGTTATTTTTACACTGATGCAGTCGGCCCAAGGCGGCTCTGTTTAAATCTAACCACCTGAAAAATAACAGCTATTTTTTAGATTAAGGGCATATGACAGATAGTATTAGTCCAGAAGCACGGTTGCTCTGAACGGGAATCGGCCTAGTATCTGGGTTGTGTCAACGGACAGACACGCCCTTCAAGGATCGAGGGGAAAAGGACATCGCAGGACGCGATTCATCAGGATGATGAAAAAGGAAACACAGGGAATAGGGAAAGAAAGTGGGCGGGTCATACCGCCCCTTTTTGCCCGCAGAAAAGCAAAAAGGCCCTTGTGGGGCCTTTTTCGGGAACGCGCGGGTAATCAGCGTTCGAGGTGTTCGATCTTGCCTGGCTTGCCATCCCACTCCGCGGAGTCGGGCAAAGGATCTTTGCGCTCGGTGATGTTTGGCCAGACTTCAGCCAATTCCAGGTTCAATGCAAGGAAGTTTTCCATGCCGGCTGGGACTTCATCTTCGGAGAAGATGGCCACAGCAGGGCACTCAGGTTCGCACAGTGCGCAGTCGATGCACTCATCCGGGTGAATCACCAGGAAATTCGGGCCTTCGTAAAAGCAGTCCACCGGACACACTTCTACGCAGTCGGTGTACTTGCACTTGATGCAGTTGTCGGTGACGACGAAGGTCATTTCTAATTTTCTCCTCAGGCGCGGCTTGCTGCGCCCCTTCACGTGGGGGTCGCATGGTTCGGGAGCGATAGTCTGCAGACCAGGCTAAAGCCTGCAGCATCCCAAACCGCGCGAGATTCTAACAGCTTGCAAGCCTGTGCGTTAGATCCGTGTCTTTAGTGTATAGAGCATTTCGAGCGCACGACGTGGTGTCATGTCGTCCAGATCGAGCTTGGCCAGTTCATCCAGCACCGGATGCGGCAGGCTGGCGAACAGGTCGCTCTGCTGTGGCACGGCCGGTTTGCCTTTGGCTGGCTTGGGCGCTTCGTGGGGCAGGGCGGTGTCTTCCAGGCGACTCAAGTGCTCGCGGGCGCGCAGGATCACTTCGCTCGGCACGCCGGCCAGTTGGGCTACCGCCAGGCCATAACTCTGGCTGGCAGGTCCCGGCAGTACGTGGTGCAGGAACACGATGCGCTCGTTGTGCTCGGTGGCATTGAGGTGCACGTTGGCTACCAGCGGCTGCGATTCCGGTAATACCGTAAGCTCAAAGTAGTGAGTCGCGAACAGCGTGTAAGCGCGCAAATGCGCCAGGCGTTCGGCCGCAGCCCAAGCCAGGGATAAGCCGTCGAAAGTACTGGTGCCGCGCCCGACTTCGTCCATCAGCACCAGGCTGCGCTCGGTGGCGTTGTGCAGGATGTTGGCGGTTTCGCTCATTTCCACCATGAAGGTCGAGCGTCCACCCGCCAGGTCATCGCTGGAACCGATCCGGGTGAAGATCCGGTCCACGAGTGACAATTCGCAACTGGCTGCGGGTACGAAACTGCCGATATGGGCCAGCAACACGATCAACGCGGTCTGGCGCATGTAGGTGGATTTACCGCCCATGTTCGGACCGGTGATCACCAGCATGCGGGTGTTGTCATCGAGGCTCAGATCGTTGGCCACAAACGGCGTGGTCAGCACTTGCTCGACCACCGGGTGGCGACCCTGACTGATGCGCATGCACGGTTCGCTGACGAAACGCGGGCAGTTCAGGTCCAGGTTCAGCGCACGTTCGGCCAGGTTGCTCAGCACATCCAGCTCGGCGAGGGCGCCGGCGGTGTCCTGCAGCGGCGGCAATTGTGATATCAGATCTTCGAGCAATGCTTCGTAAAGCATCTTCTCCCGAGCCAAAGCCCGGCTCTTGGCCGATAGCGCTTTGTCTTCGAACTCCTTAAGTTCCGGGGTGATGAAGCGCTCGGCACCCTTGAGGGTCTGGCGACGGATATAGTCCGCCGGCGCCGATTCGGCCTGCTTGCTCGGCAACTCGATGAAGTAACCGTGGATGCGGTTGTACCCGACCTTCAAGTGCGACAGGCCCGTACGGGCTTTTTCGCGAGCTTCGAGATCGATCAGGAATTGCCCGGCGTTTTCACTCAGCGACTGCAACTCGTCGAGTTCGCTGTCGTAACCGGTCTTCAACACGCCACCGTCACGGATCACCGCGGGCGGGTTGTCGATGATGGCTTTTTCCAGCAGCGCCGCCAGCTCCGGATAGGTACTGGTGGTGGTCGCCAGCTTCTGCAGGTGCGGGGCTTCCAGTTCGGTCATTGCCACTTGCAGATCAGGCAACGCGCCGAGTGCGTCGCGCAGGCGCGCGAGGTCTCGCGGACGCGCATTGCGCAGACCGATCCGCGCCAGAATCCGCTCGATATCGCCGATTTCCTTCAACTGCGGTTGCAGCTGTTCGAAGCGATAGCGGTCGAGCAGGCAGGAAATCGATGTCTGGCGAGCCAGCAAAACAGTCAGGTCACGCAGCGGACGGTTCAGCCAGCGGGTCAGCAGGCGGCTGCCCATGGCGGTCTGGCAAC
The DNA here is from genome assembly GCF_054070595.1 of Pseudomonas sp. SDO55104_S430. Taxonomy (NCBI): domain Bacteria; kingdom Pseudomonadati; phylum Pseudomonadota; class Gammaproteobacteria; order Pseudomonadales; family Pseudomonadaceae; genus Pseudomonas; species Pseudomonas sp. SDO55104_S430. The sequence continues at coordinate 17,650 of NZ_JBSVXG010000036.1, forward strand.
GGTCGACCACCGATTGCAGCGTGTTGTCGCGGCCACCGGCCAGGTTGGTATCGAGTTCCAGGTTGCGCCGGCTCGCGCCGTCGAGCACCACGGTATCGTCCAGACGCTCATGACGCAGACTGCGCAAATGGGGCAGGGCAGTACGCTGGGTTTCCTTGGCGTAGGCCAGCAGGCAACCGGCGGCACCGATGGCCAGGGTCAGGGTCTCGCAGCCAAAACCTTTCAGATCCTGAGTGGAAAATTGCTGGCACAGGCTTTTATGCGCCGAATCTCGCTCGAAATCCCATGGTGCGCGGCGGCGAACACCACGGCGTTTCTCCGCCGGCAGATCCTTCGGCCAGTCATCCGGGATCAGCAATTCCACCGGATTGACACGCTCGAGTTCCGCCAGCAGGTTTTCCCAACCCTTGATTTCCAGGACGCTGAAGTTACCGCTGGTGATATCCAGCACTGCCAAACCGAACAGGCGCTCGTCTCCAAGAACGGCAGCGATCAGATTGTCGCGACGCTCATCCAGCAGCGCTTCGTCACTCACCGTTCCCGGCGTGATGATCCGCACCACCTGACGCTCCACCGGTCCCTTGCTGGTGGCCGGGTCTCCGACCTGCTCGCAGATCACCACCGACTCGCCGAGCTTCACCAGTTTGGCCAGGTAACCCTCGGCCGCATGATAAGGAATGCCGCACATCGGAATCGCCTGACCTGCCGACTGCCCGCGAGCGGTCAGGGTGATGTCGAGCAACTTGGCGGCCTTCTTCGCGTCCTCATAGAAGATCTCGTAGAAGTCACCCATGCGGTAGAACATCAACTGGTCGGGGTGCTGGTTCTTCAGGCGCCAGTACTGCTGCATCATTGGCGTGTGGGAAGATAACTCTGAAATTGCTCTATTCATCAGTGGCTTAGCGCTATCTGTTCAAAAGCGTGGGGCAAAAATGGGGCATTTCATCTTGAAATATCGATGAAAACCTATGGTGCCTGCACGGAAGGAAATGTGTGTCGAGGTTACCATACGGCTCCGTTGCGCTCACTTGCGAGCTAGTGAAGATGATGGCGAAAGCGATGGCTGTGTGCTATCTAGTCAGAAAATTCTAATCCAGCCAGGCATCAAGATGAGAGACGCATTTCCTGAGTATTTTGTAGGGGAACCTGATCGGCAGCAAAAGCTTTGGGAAGAGTGCATCTTCGTGCTGGATACGAATGTCCTGCTTGATCTCTATAGGTTTTCAGATTCAGCCCGAGAAGCTCTCTTTAAGGTTATGGAGTCTTTGGGAGAGCGCCTATGGATACCGTATCAAGTAGCTGCAGAGTATTTTGACAATCGACTAACGGTAATCGAAGCTCAGTCCAAAGCTTATGCTGAATCTGTTAATGGGTTGAAAGCTGCGAAAGAAAAATTTAACTCTGGAACCCGACACCCTTTTGTTTCTGAAGAGGTTTTCACTGGGTTCATAGCCTCTTATGACCTAATGATTAAAGAGTTGGAAGATAAACAGAAGAAATATATATCGTATATTGAAGATGATTTTGTAAAGTCAAAAGTTGGCGACCTTTTAAGTGGCCGAGTGGGTATGCCGTACACCGAGCAAGAGTTGCTGGATGTGGCTGCGGAAGGCGAAAGAAGGTACTTGGAAAATACGCCGCCAGGATTTCAGGATGGTGGGAAAATGCCGGAAGCTACTACTACCAAACTCCGATTAAAAAAATTCGGAGATTTGATTTTGTGGAAGCAGGTACTTGAAAAGGCGGCGGCAGAGGGTAAGTCCGTTATTCTTGTTACTGGCGAAAAGAAGGATGATTGGTGGCTTAAGTCTGGCAAGCGTTTGATTAGTGCGCTGCCGGCGCTGACCAAGGAGTTTATAGATTTCGTAAAGCAGGATTTTTACTTGTATGCTACAGATAGTTTTTTGCTAAAGGCTAATGAGTATCTTAAGCAGGATACTTCGGATGTTGTCGTAGAAGAGGTTCGGGCAATAAATAAAGAGGTTGCCGCTTCGGTTGAAAAGTGGGGGAATATGATTGGTTTTGCGAAAAACCCTCCCTTGCACCTACCAGCCGAAAATGATGAATGGATTGCTAGTACGGCGAATATTTCATGGCCTAGCAATGGGGCTAATTTCAGTGCGGCCAAACTCTCTCGCATGCTAGATCAATTGATGGAGCGGCGGATTGCGATTCAGCACAAAGCTCAATCTTTGGGCGAACAGCTGGAAAGCCTTCTAAATGAGCGTGCGGGAATTACCGCTTTTCAGAACGACTACTTATCCACCGGCGGTTCGGCAGCTGATGATGTATTTGTCCAGTCGGAAAGCGATCTTGCGAGACTCAATGCTTTAATTAAAGTGTGCGATGAAGATTTTATCAATCACCGCAAACTTTTGCGAAACATGTTTGAGCATCAGCGCAGCCTTCTTGCCGATAGAGATGATAATTAAAATTTTCGGTTAAGATGACCATATTTTTTCAAGCTCCGCCGGTGACTCGTCGTCCATCCATTTTGCGTAAACTTTCACGAGCATGGTGAAATCGATATGACCCATCTGCTTCGCAATAAAAGCCAGGTTACCTCGCGCGGTTAGACACCAACATGCGTAGGTGTGTCTGGTTTGATATGGTCTGCGCGGTCGAATTTGAGAGCGTTTCTGGATTGCTGACCATTTAGTGTTCCATGATGTAGGAACATACCATTGGTTAATAATTACTTTCCTAGACTGCGTTGCTGGGGATAACAAGGGAGTAACATGTTCAGTACGGCTTTCGTGGCGATTCATGTAGACCTTGATTTTCTGCTTTTTATGGTCAGCCACTAGCGCCATGAGGGTTTTGCATGCTTCAAGCGCCGGTGGCATCAAAAGTATAGGCCTTGACTTCCCTGTTTTTGGCACTTTGAACGTGCCGTCTGCCGTGATGGCCCAGACAACATTGATCTTGCCTGCTACCAGATCGATATCCTCGACCGCCAGAGCGCATAGTTCCCCAAGGCGAAGGCCCGTGTAAACGGCCAATGTGATCGCCGATGAGTCCTGTTTATGAAGGCAGCCTTTGCTCAGCAGTTGTTCGAACTCGGGTTTGGTCAGTGGATCTGGTTCTCGATCGGTCATCGCGAATCGAGTGCAGACAGCAGACAGACCTTTTCTGCAATAGTTGTTGCTCTCGCACCACAATGAGAAGCCGGCGAACGTAGCCAAGTAGTGGTTGGCCATGGTCGGCGCCGCTGCGCAGTAGGCCGAGTAAGACAAACGCCTGGCACTCGAGCTGCGGCTTTCGGCCAGCGAGCAAACCCACTTTGAGAAAATGACCAATGCTGAAAAAGACCAAGCTCGCCTGCGCGATCGCCTTGCCACTGCTGATGTGCGCCTGTCAGTCCTCATTGCCGAAGGCTCAGCCGGTGGCTGTTCAGTGTCTGCCACCGCCGGCTCCGGCAGCGTGGTTCATGCAAGAGCTCGAGCCGAACTTGACCCAGCGCATGCTCAACGAATTGTCGCCATCACCGACTCCTGCGACCGAGGACTGATTGCTTTGTCGGCTTGTCAAAAATACGTTGAGGAAACCCTCAGTTTTTTACCTAAGTGAGCTTACAAATCCTTCTCAATTTCTAACGCGAGCTTCGCCGCCTTTTCAGTATTTTCTTTGTAAGTAATGTGAGCGTTGGGTAGGCGACTATATGAATCCAAAGTTTCTCTATCGATACGAACTTCGGATTTGTAAAAGCTAAATGAGTAAAGTTCTCTCTGTATATTTTTTAAGTGTTTAATTGCTGACTTGGCGGCGTCTGTAGGCCAGACGTATTTTGTGTTTGGGAAGCGTTCTAATGTTTCAGCTGAAGCTTGTAGTTTTAAGGTTTCGACCACGTCTTGAATGTCTATGAATAGCGAAATTAACGCGTCCTCATCTGTGGCTGGGTTGTACATGGCAATAGTGTAGCGGAATGTCTCAATTCGTATTAGTTCGAGGAACTTGTTAGTGCCAGGTTCATCAATCCCTTTTTTTGAGTGTGCAACGAATGTGAAGGATGAATAGTTATTCGTTGGAAAAATCCATCTGTATAAGGTGAGTGGGTCTGTAAAGCGGCAAGAACATTTTGATTCGATTTTTTCTAACAATTTAAAAAAATCTTCCTGGTGCTTTATGTAATTATTGAAGGTGTTCTGTTTGAGAGTTTCTTGAATTTGCAGGTGAGCCTCCTCCGATCGATGCAGTGCTGCTACAATCGCTGTAAGTGGAACAGAGAGGCCTAACATCGATAGAGGGTATTTGTATAGTTCAAAGAACGTGTTTACGCATTCTGAGGAAAAGCATACAGTGAGGTTGTTGTTCGAAATGGAGATTGCAATAAATAGTATCACGCCAAGCATTATGGGCAGAAAAAGGGTGCACCGGAAAAGTAGTGAGTCACCTAGCTTGTGTGGTGTTGTCATTGAAATTCTCTATAGGGTTGGAAATTGTCGCCGAAACTGTGAGTTTGCATTCTTAAGCCCTACAGTCTGAATTAGGTCTGTAGGGCTTTTTTATTAGTGCTCAAACACATTTGTGCGTTATTTTTTTTGTTTCGAATCTCTTTTTTCTATAGCTTCGAGCGCTTCGCCAGGCAGGGAGGCATAAACTTCGGCGATATGCTTTGGTTCTGAAATTAGTTTGTCAATAATTAGATTCAAAAGTTTGAAGAGCATCTCGGCGGTTGCGCGATCATCACGAAGGTCTATCTGGCCGGGATGAACTGCGTTGTTACCGATTACCCTAACAACGTCGAGTGCTTGTTGAAGCCGTGCATCTAGACCGTCAGCTACCAATGCACCGATGTCTTTATTAATATTTTCGCCTGGTTGGCCGAGTTCTTTGCATAATTTCTGAATGCCTAGTCGAATAAGTGCTGCAGCACCACGAGGTGACAAATCGAGAATTGCACTGGCTTCATCGTAGTCTCTTCGAATTTCGTCTGGCATATCTGGATTTGCAGGTGGTGCATGCCCTGCAGTGGGATATATCAATCTATCGTGGATCCATATCGTTACTTTGTTACAGTTGTAGCACGTGGAAAGGTTCAAGTTCCAAACAGTTTGTAAGTTGCGAGGTTGCGACTCCATTTTTTCGAGAAATGGCTGACCGTTTCCCATTTGGTTAGCCCACTCAATGAGAGCTGCTCTGGATTCTGGTTCCTGAACATCTTTGAAATGGTCAAACTCCTTGGCGCCCGTCTCACCGACGATGTTCGGTAGGGGGTTGTCCTTAGTGCGAAAACTCGCCGATATGTCGTGCCAAAACTGGTTGGTCAATGCTCCACAATGCGGGCAGTTGAAAGCAGTTTCTTTGACAGAGGGTAAGACGTATTTCATGGGCCGTTCCTTGGGATAATTTCAAATCACCCGACAGGGGAGGGATTGTCGCTAAAATTCAATGGGCAAAAATGGGGCAAATTGAGTGCCAATCTATGCCATTTAATGCCAAAACAACGCGGTTCATGCTTTGTCAAATTTGCCCCGCAGGCCTTTAAAACCGGGGCTTCAAGCCTTTCTTTCGTTAATACTCCAACACAATCGGCGTGTGGGAGGACAGGTCGGTAAGGGCTTTATTCATCGGTGATCGGAAAACTCGTTCAAAGGTGTAGGGCAAAAATGGGGCATCGGCCCGACTTTTCCGCAATGGGCGCAAGATTAACATGGGCGCTCTGCAGGACGCAGGCATGAACGCTGCGTGGTTCTGTTATGCAGCACTCTGCGCGGCTTATGCGTCATTTATGCATTTGAGCATTTGTCTTCTGCCAAAAGAACGAGCAATATGCGCGTTATGCAAAAACGCAATGTTTCTACCGTCCTAAGAGCACTGCTCGACCAGCACGGGATCTCCCCCACGGAGCTCCACCGTCGCACCGGCGTGCCTCAATCCACTCTCTCGCGGATTCTCAGCGGGAAGATCGTCGATCCTTCGGATAAACACATTTCGAAAATCGCCGAATACTTCTCGGTGAGCACCGACCAGTTGCGCGGCCGCGCAGATGTCGCGTCGGCAGCCGTTGGTGGACGCGATCAATCACATTCGGAACTCAAGGATATAAGTCTGTGGGACGACGACACCCCCGTCGATGACGACGAGGTCTCGGTCCCCTTTCTTCGCGAGGTTGAATTGGCCGCGGGATCAGGAAGATTCGTCATCGAAGAGAGCGAGCGCGCAAGCCTGCGCTTCGGCAAGCGCAGCCTGCGCCACAATGGCGTGCAGTTCGACCAGGCCAAATGCGTGACCGTGCGCGGCAACAGCATGTTGCCGGTGCTACGCGACGGCGCCACGGTGGGGGTCAACGCCGGGAAGTCCGGGATTGGCGACATCGTCGATGGCGACCTTTATGCGATCAACCACAACGGCCAATTGCGGGTGAAACAGCTCTACCGCCTGCCCACCGGCATTCGTCTGCGCAGCTTCAATCGCGATGAGCATCCGGACGAAGACTACAGCTTCCAGGAAATGCAGGAAGAACAAATCGTGATCCTCGGCCACGTCTTCTGGTGGGGCATGTACGCCCGCTAACCCGATCACCATCCGACAAAACCCGCCCTCCGGCGGGTTTTTTTCGCCTTGAAAAAGCTGCCAAGGCCCTTGCTAGCGCGGCTTTTCATGCGTTTATGCATTTCGCGTGTATAAATAAATGCATTTACGCATTGACTGGATATGCATACATGCATATTCTTTGTCTCAAGCCGCTACACAAAGCGGCTCGAAACGAAGCTCTTTAGTTCCACCAAAAGGCAGCGATGAACCGGCCTCAACGGTTCAGAGGGTTAGCAACTGACCCGGGTGTGCAGCGTAAAGCACCGAAAGCAGTTATCCGGCGGGCAGGGACCGCGGCCGGAAGAACAATCTGAACAGACCCGTACCGCGCCAGTAGCGCCGAAAGGTCGACGCGAAGGACCGCATTACTGAAAAGCCCGGTTGATGCCGGGCTTTTTGGAATGCCTACCTGACAGGGCAGATACCACGTGCCGGGGGACTCCGGCCTCAATAAGGAAATTACGATGAAAAAATACGCACGCGTCGTCGATGGCCAAGTCGACAACATCTTCGAAACCAGCAACCCGATCACCGAGGAATTCCCGACCGATCAGGTCTGGGTGGATGTCACTGCATTGCCCAGGATCGACTACTCCTGGAATGCGGTGAATACCGATGGCGTCTGGACGTTCACGGACAGTAATCCGTGGGCGCAGCCATCCGAACTGGCCTGGCAAATGCGAATGGCAAGAGAGCAACGGTACCTCAAGGTAAACACCACTCTGGATTCCACAGCGCTTCAGTACAAGGTTGATCTGGGAGTCGCCACTGCCGCCGATGAAGCCGCTCTGCTGGCTTACAAGCAGTTCTTCATCGATATGAGCAGCGTGAACAAGCAACCGGGCTACCCGCTGACCGTCACCTGGCCCGAGATTCCGTAAGTTCAACTTCAGCCATCTGTAAATGCACCCCGTCAAGCGGAGTGCATTACTGAAAAGCCTGGCTAACACCGGGCTTTTTGGAATGCCTGCCTCGGTCATCTTCGAATCCGGCACAAACCATCAATTACCCCAGGAGGTGTGACATGACATACGAGCAACAAGCGTTGCTGGACATGCCGATCTGGCTCGTCATCGTTCTCGCCCTGCTGGGCGGGATATCCGGCGAAATGTGGCGCGCCGACAAGGACGGCGCTCGCGGCTGGTCATTGCTGAGACGGTTGGCCCTTCGTTCTGGTGCCTGCATGGTCTGCGGCGTTTCGGCCGTTATGCTGCTCTACGCAGCCGGTATGTCGATCTGGACCTCGGGCGCCTTTGGGTGTCTTACCGCGATGGCGGTAGCGGACGTGGCAATCGGGCTTTACGAGCGTTGGGCTGCGAAGCGTATCGGGGTTTGTGAGGTGCCGCCGCCCCGAGATTCCCGATCTGACCAGAACTGAAATTCAGGAGGAAGTTCTTGTAATTCACGTCCTGGCCAGACTTCACGCGTTGACGCGTCATTAAGTATTGAGGTTCTTCGACGATGGAGCTCACCTTTGCGCAGTTGCTTGAAATCTATTCCTACGCCCGCATCCATGCGGGCGTTTTCGTTTCCCCCCTCAACACCGCCATGGCTCGCCGCAAAATCAACTCGCCCAAACGCATCGCCGCCTTCCTCGCACAAGTCGGCCATGAATCCGGGCAGTTGCAGTACGTGCGTGAACTGGGTAGCGATCAATACCTGAGCAAATACGACACAGGATCCCTGGCTGCTCGCCTGGGCAATACGCCGGAGCCCGATGGCGATGGTCAGCGTTATCGTGGTCGGGGTCTGATCCAGATCACCGGTCGCAATAACTATCGCCAGTGCAGCCTTGGCCTGTTTGGTGATGAGCGTTTGTTGGCTTTGCCGGAACTGCTCGAGCAACCGCAGTGGGCCGCCGAGTCTGCGGCGTGGTTCTGGGAGCAGAACGGCCTCAATGAACTGGCTGATCGCGACCAGTTCAACAGCATCACGCGGCGTATCAACGGTGGCTTGAACGGATTGCAGGATCGTTTGCAGCTCTGGGCGCGGGCGAGGGCGGTGTTATGTCAGCCTTCGGTTTGAAGCCTGCGGTCTATCGGTGGTTCTGTGCTGCCTTGGTGCTGGTCGTGTTGACCTGCGGTTCGGCGGCGCTGGCCTGGCGGATTCAGGATTGGCGTTATGGTCGGCAGTTGGCGGAGCAGGCTCGCTTGCACAGTGAATCGCTGAATCAGTTGAATCTGGCGGCGGCGATGCAGCAACGAATCGAGCAGAACAAGCGCCTGGCCCTCGAGCAACAACTGTCGACCAGCGAACAAAACCATTTCCGAGTGTTGAGCGATGTCCAACGTGATCAGGATCGCCTGCGCGATCGTCTTGCCACTGCTGATGTGCGGCTGTCAGTCCTCCTCGATGCCGCTGACACGGCTTCAATCCGTACAGTGCCAGCCGCCTCCGGCCCCGGCGGCGTGGATTCTGGCCCCGTACGCGCCCGACTTGACCCGGCGCATGCTCAACGAATTATCGCCATCACCGATGCCGGCGACCGGGGATTGATTGCCTTGCAGGCGTGTCAGGCATATGTGAGGGCGCTAATCCGCTAACATTTTGAGCGACCCTGTAACTTGCAAGCGCGATGCGCTCGTGTACGGTAGGTCTCATTCCGCCCATCAGGAGATGACCGTGAAAGTAACCACTCAACTGGCCGCCGATCTTGGCAGGCACTTGCAGATGCTCAACGCCCATGTCTCCACGGCCGAGTCTTGTACCGGTGGCGGGATCGCCGAGGCCATCACTCGCATTCCTGGCAGCTCGGCGTGGTTCGAGGCCGGTTATGTCACCTACTCCAACTTGCAGAAGAACATGCAACTGGGTGTCCCGGTCGAGTTGTTCACGACGGTGGGCGCTGTCAGCCAGGAGGTGGTCGAGGCGATGGCCAGGGGGGCGCAGGAAAAAAGCCGGGCGTTTTTCTCCGTGGCGGTCAGTGGCATTGCCGGGCCGGACGGCGGTTCGCCGAACAAGCCGGTGGGCACGGTATGGCTGGCCTGGGGCGTGGGCGAGCGGGTATTCAGCGAGTTGCAGCACTTCGCCGGTGACCGCGACGAGGTTCGCCGACAAACGGTGAAGGCCGCGCTAGAGGGGTTGCTGCGGTATGCCGCGGCAGAAATCTCAAATCAGGGGTAGGCGATCCACAATCGCTGTGGAATAATACTGGCTACTTATACAGGTGTTGGCCGTCAGGCCTTATTGATTACGTGAGGACTTTAATGGACGACAACAAGAAGAAAGCCTTGGCTGCGGCCCTGGGTCAGATCGAACGTCAATTCGGCAAGGGTGCCGTAATGCGTATGGGCGATCAGGACCGTCAGGCGATCCCATCCATCTCTACTGGCTCTCTGGGTCTGGACATTGCTCTTGGCATCGGCGGTCTGCCAAAAGGCCGTATTGTTGAAATCTACGGTCCTGAATCTTCCGGTAAAACCACTCTCACTCTCTCCGTGATCGCCCAGGCTCAAAAAGCTGGCGCGACCTGCGCATTCGTCGACGCCGAACACGCCCTGGACCCTGAATACGCCGGCAAGCTGGGCGTGAACGTCGACGATCTGCTGGTTTCCCAGCCGGACACCGGCGAACAGGCCCTGGAAATCACCGACATGCTGGTGCGTTCCAACGCGGTTGACGTGATCATCGTCGACTCCGTGGCGGCGCTGGTACCGAAGGCTGAAATCGAAGGCGAAATGGGTGACATGCATGTGGGCCTGCAAGCCCGTCTGATGTCCCAGGCGCTGCGTAAAATCACCGGTAACATCAAGAACGCCAACTGCCTGGTGATCTTCATCAACCAGATCCGTATGAAAATCGGTGTGATGTTCGGCAGCCCGGAAACCACCACCGGTGGTAACGCGCTGAAGTTCTACGCTTCGGTTCGTCTGGACATCCGTCGCACTGGCGCGGTGAAAGAAGGTGATGAAGTCGTCGGTAGCGAAACCCGCGTCAAGGTTGTGAAGAACAAGGTGGCTTCGCCGTTCCGTCAGGCCGAGTTCCAGATTCTTTACGGCAAGGGCATCTACCTCAATGGCGAGATGATCGACCTGGGTGTTCTGCACGGTTTCGTTGAAAAATCCGGTGCCTGGTATGCCTACAACGGCACCAAGATCGGTCAGGGTAAAGCCAACTCGGCCAAGTACCTGGCGGATAACCCGGATGTTGCCGCTGCGCTCGAGAAACAACTGCGTGACAAGCTGCTGTCTCCTGCGTCGGTAGCAGACGCCAAAGCTTCTGCGGTTAAAGAGACCGAAGACGATCTGGCTGACGCTGATATCTGATTGATCCGATGACGACCGCCGTACTCGATACACTCGTCGCGGTGCGGCGAACCGCCATGGACCTGCTCGCGCGACGCGAGCACGGTCGAGTCGAGCTGACGCGTAAACTGCGTCAGCGCGGCGCTCTCCCAGAACTGATCGAAACAGCGCTCGACCGATTGACGGAAGAGGGCTTGCTCTCCGAATCCCGTTATCTCGAAAGCTTCGTTTCCTATCGTGCCCGCTCCGGCTATGGCCCTTTGCGCATTCGTGAAGAGTTGAGCCAGCGGGGCCTGCAACGCAGCGATATCGAGTTGGCCTTGCGCGAATGCGGTATCGACTGGCAGGCGCAACTGGAAGACACCTGGCGGCGCAAGTTTTCCGAGTTGCCGATAGATGCACGGGAACGCGCCAAGCAAGGCAGGTTCCTGGCCTATCGGGGATACTCCATGGAAATGATCAGCCGCTTGCTCAGTGGCCGAAGCATGGATTACTGACTGAATAAAAACGGCCCGCTATTTCGATAGCGGGCCGTTTTTTTTGCCTCAGATTTCTTTCGAAGTTTCCCGCGATCGTTGCTGCGCTTGGGGTTGGGCCTGAAGTTGAGATTGAGACTGAGATTGTTCCCAGTTTTCCGACAGGTTGATGTAATCCACCAGCTCTCGCAACCGGCCGTGGTTACGGGCGTTGAAAGTGAAGGCCAGCCGAGCCAGATGGCCGAACTGCGCTTCATCATGCTCTTCACCGCTATAGGCGTGCTGATGGAAATGATCGCTCAGGCACAAATCCGCGAACGCCTCCTGCATGTCTTCAAGTGCTCGATCACTGAGCCGGTGATTCATGCGAATCACGAACTGATGCTTGAGCCACCGGCTGGAGTGGAAGTTGCTGTAGAACTGGTTGATGTGCTCGACCGCTTCCTCGACGGTGTGGACCAGTCTCACCAGTTTCATGTCTGTAGGCAGGATGTAGCGATTTTCCTCCAGCTGTTGCTGGATGAAGTCCAGCGCTCCTTGCCAGAATTTGCCGCCAGGTACATCCAGCAACACCACCGGCACCAGTGGGCTTTTGCCGGTCTGGATCAGTGTCAGTACTTCCAGCGCTTCATCAAGGGTGCCGAATCCGCCCGGACAGAGCACCAGGGCATCGGCTTCCTTGACGAAGAACAGCTTGCGGGTGAAGAAAAAGTGGAACGGCAGCAGGTTGGTCGTGCCGTTCACGGTGGGGTTGGCGTGCTGTTCGAACGGCAGGGTGATGTTGAAGCCCAGGCTGTTGTCTCGTCCGGCGCCTTCGTGGGCCGCCGCCATGATGCCGCCACCGGCGCCGGTGATGACCATCATCTCCGAGCGGGCGAGCGCGGCGCCGAGTTCCCGGGCCATGGCGTACAGCGGGTGTTCAATCGGTGTGCGGGCCGAGCCGAACACCGTGACCTTGCGTCGCCCCTTGAACTGCTCGAGTACCCGGAACGCTTGCTCCAGCTCGCGAAGGGCTTGCAGGGTGATCTTGGCATTCCAGCGGTTGTGGTCTTCCTGGGCCATGCGCAGCACGGTCAGGATCATGTCGCGGTAGATGGGGATGTTGGGGCTGTTGGGTGAAACCAGGTTGAGTTGTTCTTCGACCTTGCTGATGAGGTCGTGGCCGCTTTCCTGAAAATGACGGCTCAGGAGGTCATTCGGTTGGTAAGGCATTCAACTTCTCCTTCTGCACAGAACCCAAGGCTTCGACAACGCATTCGTCGACGCCACGACACGTCCTGTGTCGCTGTCTGCCCAGGCCCATGCCTGGGCGATCCACTTGACCCGAACAACATCGGGTCATCCATACAGGCTCTGTTTTTCCCTTGGATGAAAGAAACGTTCGCATGACACAACGGGTATCGGGCAGCCCCCTTCAGCCCTGAAACATAACGATCGATACCTTGAAATCTAGACCCTTGTGGTGATTTGCGCTGACTGGATCATTGCGCCGCAAAGTCTTTTCTGGCAACCGCTTATTGACTGTTTACGAAGTGGTTTCGCCGCTCGTCTGAAGCTGCGCCGTGCGTCTGCCACTCTGATTTACTAATTTACAGGCGTCATACGACAGCTTTGCGTCAAAGCAGGGCTTGGGTTCAAGCGGTACAGGGATTGATCGCTCAACAAGAGCGAGTAGCAAGGAGGCGGGAGCCATGGCCAGAGTCGTTCTGGAAATAGAGATCGATACACAACTGTATCGATTGCTCAAGTCATCGGCCGAGACCAATCATTTGAGTCTTGAAGAAGAGTGCTGCCGACGACTGGAGGGGGGAGAGCATCGTTCGCGCTATTTGCAGGCACTACTGGCAGAACTGCGCGCCGAGGATGAACAGCGGCGCGCAAAATCCCACTGATTACTTTTTCTTCGGCGTTGCTTTCGGGCAGTCCGATTCCTGGAAGCTTGCCGAGCCTACCGGGCGATTGGTCTTGATCTCGGTGAAGTCGTAACGCATCACCGCGCCTTTTGCCATCAGCTTGCGGAAACCGGGGTTGTTGCAGACCGAGGCGCCGAGCTGGAAATACACCGCCTTTGGATCGGCGCGCATTTTCTGGGCGTGGCTGCTTTGCACGCTCAGGTGGTTGATCAGCGTGTTGCCTTCGACGGTGTAGCCCTGATCAAGAATGTCTTCATTGATCGCCCGTGGCGTGCCAACGCTGCTTTGTGCGGCGACATTGCGCAGCTCTTTGTTCAGATTCTGCTCACTCAGGGACGCAGCCTGAGCGCTGAAGGATGACGCCAGCAGAATGGCAGCGGTTGGGACGATAAGGCGCAGCATGAAACTCTCCTGGTTCAGTGACTGGTGCTTCGACCAGCCACGTGACTGTGCGTTCAGTGGCGGCGAATTATAGGGGAGCTCGTCTGGACGGTACAGGCTTGTGCCGGCGGCTCTGATAAACTGCCGGCCTTTATTGCCCTGCCGAGTCCTGTTCGTGTCGAGTTTCCCAGTCTGCCGGCGTTGCCATTGATGAACCACGCCCAAAACGCCGTCGCCCGTCTGCGTGACCAACGTGAAGATGAAGGTATCAAGCCGATTCAGGCCCGAGGCTGGCGCGCGCCCCGTTGCCGCGCCTGTCGAGTGATCGAGAGTCATTGCCTGTGCGCCTGGCGCCCGCAGGTCGAGAGTCGTTCCGGTATCTGTCTGATCATGACCAGCAAGGAAGTGTTCAAGCCCAGCAATACTGGTTGGCTGATTGCCGATGTGGTGCGCGACAACCATGCGTTCATCTGGTCGCGGACTGAAGTCGATCAGCAGTTGCTGGCGCTGCTGTCCGACCCGCAATGGCAGCCTTACCTGGTGTTCCCCGGCGAGTACGTGGCGCCTGAGCGCGTGACCAACACGGTGACGACCGATAGCCGCAAGCGTCCACTGTTCATTCTGCTGGATGCGACCTGGACCGAAGCCCGCAAGATTTTCCGTAAAAGCCCTTATTTCGACGCGTTGCCGATCCTCAGCCTGCTGCCCGAAAAACTTTCCCGCTATCAGTTGCGTCGTTCGACCCGCAGCGAGCACCTGTGCACGGCCGAAGTCGCGGCGCTGTGCCTGGATCTGGCAGGCGATGTTCAGGCCGCATCGGCCCTGGAAGCCTATTTCGATGTGTTCAGCCAGCATTACCTCGATGCCAAGCGACAACTGGAAATGAATGTTGAAACACCGGCGCATGCCGAGTTGTTGCCGTTTGTGCGAAACGCTGCTGCGGTCATGAGCTGATTGTCGCCCATACTGCAAAAGACTGTACTGGCCATGTAGCTTGACCACCCTGGCTTCGCTGGGCATGCTTGGCGCCGATTAGGGTGCGGCCGAAATTTGATACACCGTGTGTACTGGTGTTGAACGTGCCCTGTTGGTGCAGCTCCGTGGCTGTACTTCGAGTTGTTTGAAAACAGGATCATTTGAAAAATGGCCACATACGAAATCCTGATTGCCGATGACCACCCGCTTTTTCGTTCCGCCTTGCATCAAGCGTTGACCCTGGGCCTTGGCCCGGATGTCCGTCTGGTGGAAGTTGCGAGCATTGCCGAACTGGAAACCCGCCTGACCGAAAAGTCCGACTGGGACCTGGTGCTGCTGGATCTGAACATGCCCGGAGCCTACGGCTTTTCCGGGTTGGTGCTGTTGCGTGGCCAATACCCGCAGATTCCGGTGGTGATGGTCTCGGCTCAGGAAGAAGCCTCGGTGATGGTCAAGTCCCGGGAGTTTGGCGCCAGTGGCTTCATACCCAAGTCCAGCGACCTGAAGGTGATCCAGAAAGCCGTGCGTTCGGTGCTCGATGGTGACGTCTACTGGCCTGCGCAGGCATTTGAAGCCGTTGCCGTGTCCGAAGAAGCCAAGGCGGCCAGTGAAGGCCTTGCCAGCCTGACTCCGCAGCAGTTCCGGGTGCTGACCATGGTCTGCGAAGGTTTGCTGAACAAGCAGATCGCCTACGAGCTGAGTGTTTCCGAAGCGACCATCAAGGCCCACGTGACGGCGATTTTCCGCAAGCTCAATGTACGAACGCGGACCCAGGCAGCGTTGCTCCTGCAACAACTTGAGTCAATTTCGAGCCACTAAGGGTTGGCGTCTTCACGCTTTTTTGACTTGGGTTAATCTAGTTTCCTCACTCCTTTTCTGGTCAGTTGCCTACTCTTATGTCTCCTTTCAAAGGCCAGACCGGCCTTAAACGCATCCTCAATGCCTCCGGCTATTCCTTTGATGGCCTGCGCGCCGCCTTTACCGGCGAGGCGGCTTTTCGGCAGCTGGTCCTGCTCAATGTCATTCTGATTCCCTTGTCGTTCTTCCTGAACGTCAGTCGCGTCGAGCAGGCGTTGCTGATTGCGGTCTGCCTGCTGGCACTGATCGTCGAGTTGCTCAACTCGGCAGTGGAGGCGGCGATTGACCGTATCTCCCTCGAACGGCACCCGCTGTCAAAAAACGCCAAGGACATGGGCAGCGCCGCGCAATTGGTGGCACTGACCATGATCGCCCTGGTCTGGGCAGTGATTCTGCTCTAAGCGATTGCCGGCAGTACGATCTCGTCGCTGCGCTGGACTCCTGCGGTGAAAGCGCGGCACAGATCGAGAAACTCGCGCATCGCCGAGGTCTGGTACTTCTGTTTGTGCCAGATGAAGTAAAACTGCCGCGCCAGGTCCAGATCCGGTGTCTCCACCGGCACCAGACTGCCGCGACGAAACGCATCGCGCAGTGCCAGCCGTGAAATGCAGCCAATCCCCAGACCTGACTCCACAGCACGCTTGATCGCTTCGGTGTGCTCCAGCTCCAGACGAATGTTCAGCGCGCTGTGGTGATGACGCATGGCCTGATCGAAGGTCAGCCGCGTTCCCGAACCCTGTTCGCGCAGAATCCAGGCTTCCTGGCTCAGTTCGTCCATGGTCGCGATGCCGCGTTGGGCCAGCGGATGCTGCGGGGCGCAAAACACCACCAGTTCGTCCTCGACCCAGCTCTGCACTTCGATGTCCGGGTGGTTGCAATCGCCCTCGATCAGACCCAGATCAATTTCGTAGTGGGCGACCTGTTGCACAATGTTGGCAGTGTTCTGCACATGCAGCTTCACCTGGCTTTCCGGGTGGCGCTGCATGAAGCCGCCGATCAGCAGGGTGGCCAGGTAATTGCCGATGGTCAGGGTGGCGCCGACCGCCAATGAGCCGAAACCGGACTTGCCGTTGAGCAGGTCTTCGATTTCCTTGGCCTGGTCGAGCATTGCCACCGCTTGCGGCAGCAGCTGCTTGCCGAGGGCGTTGAGGCTCAGCCGTTTGCCGGCGCGATCGAACAGCTGGCAGCTGGACTGGCGCTCCAGTTCGGTGATCGAGGTGCTCGCCGCCGATTGCGAGAGATTGAGCAGGCCCGCGGCGCGGGAAACACTCTCTTGCTGGGCGACGGCGACGAAGACTTGAAGTTGACGGAGAGTAAATCGCATATCGATATAACCGATAACCCTTATCTTAATAATCCATTTAACAGATATTCTCTCTGCTATTAGAATGCGATGCAATTGCGCACCCTTCCAGAGAGTTCGGAGCACGCGCAGATAATCTCCAGGAGTCCCCGTACATGAGCAACATGAACCACGAGCGTGTCCTCAGTGTTCATCACTGGAACGACACTCTGTTCAGCTTCAAGTGCACCCGCGATCCGGGCCTGCGCTTCGAGAACGGTCAGTTCGTGATGATCGGCCTGCAACAGCCAAACGGCCGCCCGCTTATGCGCGCTTACTCGATTGCCAGCCCGAACTGGGAAGAGCATCTCGAGTTCTTCAGCATCAAGGTGCCTGACGGTCCGCTGACTTCCCAGCTGCAGCATCTGAAGGAAGGCGACGAGATCATCATCAGCAAGAAGCCAACCGGCACCCTGGTGCTGGATGACTTGAAGCCTGGCAAGCATCTGTACCTGCTCAGCACCGGTACCGGTCTGGCGCCGTTCATGAGCGTCATTCAGGATCCGGAAACCTACGAGCGTTTCGAAAAAGTGATCCTGTGCCACGGCGTTCGTTACGTCAACGAAGTCGCTTACCGCGAGTTCATCACCGAGCACCTGCCGCAGAACGAATTCTTCGGCGAAGCGCTGCGTGACAAGTTGATCTACTACCCGACCGTGACCCGCGAGCCGTTCGAGAACGAAGGCCGCCTGACCGACCTGATGCGCAGCGGCAAGCTGTTCAGCGACATCGGTCTGCCACCGATCAACCCGCAGGACGACCGCGCCATGCTGTGCGGCAGCCCGAGCATGCTCGACGAGACCAGCGAAGTGTTGAACAGCTTCGGCCTGAAAGTCTCGCCACGTATGCGCGAGCCGGGTGATTACCTGATCGAGCGTGCGTTCGTCGAGAAGTAAGACGGCGCAACACCAAAAAGCCCGCGTTGCCTCCAGGCAGCGCGGGCTTTTTGCTTTCCTGTAGGAGCGAGCATGCTCGCGATGGTCGTCACGATGACGTTGGCTGCCTGACACCCCGCGGTGCCTGTGCCTCCATCGCAAGCATGCCCGCTCCTACAGGGTCGGTTTTCGCACGACTTCCAGTACGCGGATCAACTCCGGCGTTGGGTAGTGCCAGCGCACATCCACATCCCAGAATTGCGCGCCGTATTCCCGTTCTGGCGCCGGCGTCTGGTACGCCGGCCTCGGATCCTGCGCCAGGCATTGCTCAATCAGCTCGACCAGTGGCTCTGCAAGGCGCTGAGCGTGTCCATGAGCCTGTTGCAGTGCGTTGTCGCTCCACTGCACCTCAATCAGCTGCGGCGCAGCGCTGGCGATGCTGTTGGAGGCCGTGTCGATGATGTCGGCGTAGGGCACGTAGGGTTTGATATCCAGAATCGGCGTGCCATCCAGAAGGTCGATGCCAGATATCCACAGGCGATTGGCTTCGACCTTGTCCAGTTTGACCACGGACTGGCCGATGCCGTTGGGCCGATGCGTTGCGCGGGTGGCGAAAACGCCCATGGACTTGTTGCCGCCCAGGCGGGGAGGGCGGACTTTCAGGCGCGGTTTTTCTTCCAGCGCCTGATGGAACAGAAACAGCAGCCAGACATGACTGACCTGCTCCAGCCCCTGCACCGCATCGCCCTGATCGAAGGGTGCCACCAGTTCCAGAACACCGCGGGCAGCCGGGGCCAGTTGCGGTTGGCGCGGGATGGCGAACTTCTCCTTGAAACAGGAGTGGACGAAGCCGATGGGGGAAACGCTGTAGGTCATGGGTGGCGGTCGAGGGGGAATGAGGTGGGCATGATAACCCGATCGACCGGTGGTTCGATGTTGCCTGTTAGTCAGTCTTCGCGGGCAAGCCTCGCTCCCACAGGGTTCTGCAGTGGACACAACATATGATTACACCCCAAAACCCTGTGGGAGCGTGGCTTGCCCGCGAAAGCCACACCGCCGATCTCAGAGACTGAATCCCCCATCCAGCGGAATGATATTCCCGGTCATGTAGGCCCCCGCCGTGCTCGCCAGACTGATTGCCAGCGCCGCCATTTCCTCCTCCCGTCCCCAGCGCTTCATCGGGATCAGCGCCGTGTCCTCGGCCAGCGCCCGCTCATCATTGCCGATGTGCTGGGTCATTTTGCTCGGAAAGCGCCCCGGTGCTATCACGTTGACGTTGATGTGCTGGCTCACCAGTTCCCGCGCGAGCATTCGCGACAGTTGATGCAGCGCTGCCTTGCTGGGACCGTAGGCGTAGGCCTGCTCGCCGTGGGAGGTGATGCCCGCGACTGAGCCGATGTTGATGATCCGTGCCGGATTTGCCGCGGAACCGGCCTTGCGTAACAGCGGCAGGAATTGCTGAATGCAGTTGAAGACGGACGTCACGTTGAGCTGCATGACCTTTTCCCAGCCCTTGATCGGGTAGCTCTCCAGCGGCGCGCCCCAAGTGGTGCCGGCGTTGTTGACCAGAATGTCTAGATGGGTGATCTGTTCGCCCAGTCGCGCGACCAGTTGCAGCACGCCCTCTTCGGTGGCCAGATTGGCCGCGATGCCATGGCAGCGACCATAGGCGCCGAGTTCGTCAGCCGTTTGCTGGCAGGCTTCGACATCGCGGGCGCAGACGTAAACGGTGGCGCCGGCCTCGACAAAGGCCTTGGCGATCATTTTGCCGATGCCCCGGGTGCCGCCGGTGACCAAGGCGATGCGGCCTTGCAGGGAGAAGTAGTGATGCATGGCGAATCCTGAGAGCTGAAGGTCATTACACCCTAGTCGTCAGTCGCGGGGAGCGGAGCCACTATTTTTGCGAGGAATGGGCTGTCATAGAGCCCGGCCTTGAGCTGCGAGATTGCAGCTCAAGAGAGTCGAGCCTTATTGAGGGCGCACGCGCAGGGTCAGGCCCTTGAGGAAGTTACGCAGCAGCTGATCGCCACACGGACGGTAGTTGGTGTGGCCGACCTTGCGGAACAGCGCGCTCAGCTCAGGCTTGGACACCGGGAACTCGGCGGCCTTGAGGATCGCGTGCATGTCGTCTTCCTTGAGTTCGAAGGCCACCCGCAGCTTTTTCAGGATGATGTTGTTGGTCACCGGCACTTCGATCGGCATCGGTGGGCGGCTTTCGTCCTTGCCGCGCTTGAACACCACCAGGCCGTCGAGGAAGTGCGCCATGACGTCGTCCGGGCAGCGCACGAAACCTTCCTCGTCTTCCTCTTTCTTGTCGAGCCAGGTCACCACGTCTTCCAGCTTCACGTCCATGCCGCCGAGCTTGATGATCTCGACGACTTTCTTGTCGCTGATGTCGAGCATGTAGCGCACGCTGCGCAGTACGTCGTTATGAATCATGTGTGCAGTCCTGATATTCAGCTGTGGGCAGCGCACCAGGGCGCGCTGCCGAAATGTGTTGCGGCGAGAGAAACCTTAGAACTTCTCTTTGCCGGACAGGTAGCGCCATTGCCCCAACGGCACCTTGCCGATGGACACGCCGCCGACACGGATGCGGCGGATGCCCACGACCTTCAGGCCCACGGCCTGGCAGAACAGGGCGATCACGCCCGGTTGCGGGTTCTTCAAGGCGAAGCGCAGACGATTTTCGTTCTGCCAACTGGCCTTGACCGATGGCAACTCCTTGCCCTTGTAAGTCAGGCCGTGCTGCAAGCGGTTGAGGCCGTGCTCGATCATGTCGCCTTCGACCTCAACCACGTATTCCTGCTCGATCTTCGCGGCGTCGGCGGTGAGCTTGCGCAGAATCTTCCAATCCTGGGTGAACACCAGCAGGCCGCTGGCGTTGGGTTGCAGGTCAGTGCTGGCGGTCAGGCGCAGGAAGTGGCCGCGCAGCGGGCGTTTGCCGAAGCGGTGCTCTTCGCTCAGGGTGTCTGCGCTCAGGGTCGCCATGGCGGTCTCGGCGTCCATGCCCGCAGGCACGTTGAGCAGCAGGGTCACGGGCTCCGGCGCGGTGGCCTTGGCATCCTTGTCGAGTTCGACTTTCTGGTCGCTGACCTTGAATTGCGGCTCGTCGATGACTTCGCCGTCAACGGTCACCCAACCGCCTTCGATGAACAGCTCGGCTTCCCGGCGGGAGCAACCGACGAGTTCTATAAGGCGTTTGGAAAGTCGAATCGGGTCAGTCATGACGGGGCCGTAAGAAAAAAAGGGTGGGCATTGTACCTGCATGGCTCGAGTTAATCGCGATCCCATTTCGTCGCAGGGCTACTGGGTGGGAGCGGGCTTGCTCGCGAAAGCGGTGGATCAGACGACAAATGTGTTGAATGACACTCCGCA